>JAWHFN010000001.1:0-49712 GCA_032565555.1 Streptococcus mitis
AGGTTGTGGCATTAAAATATCCTCCAATAGTTTTACTTTACTAATAGTATACAGGAGGAGCTCCATGAATGATAGATACCTTGTTATGACGCGCTTACTCTTGGTGTTGAATAGTTGATACTAGAGTTGTGTCCAGTCGGCATTCTTTGACAAAGTTAAAATGGTTGTGGTTTTGCTCAGTATGAATATCTAGCCATTTACCTTCTTTAGCAATGTAGATACGGAGGTGGTTAAAGAGAGGGATTCCGAGATCATAGCTTGGTTTTCCTGGACAGGTCGGATAAAAACCGAGAGCTGACCAGATGTACCAGGCTGAGAGACTGCCATTGTCTTCATCGCCAGGATAGGCTTGCCAGCTTGGGTGAAAGGCTTTCTGACGTAAGGTCTTGATAAGAAGGGCAGTGTAGTCAGGGTAATCGCTGTAGCGGAAGAGATAAGTAATGTGGAAGCTCGGCTGGTTAGAAATGGCGAGTTGTCCAAAAGGAGCAGTAGCCATTTCGCTCATTTCGTGAATCTCGTAACCATAGCCTGTTGTCTCAAAGAGGGGAGCATCTTGACAGGTTTTTAAAAGATAGTTGCTAAAGGCTTCTTTTCCACCCATAAGCTGGATCAAGCCTGGGATGTCGTGGAGAACGCCTAAAGTTGCTTGGATGGCTGAACATTCGGCATAATCACGTCCCCAACTATAAGGAGAGAAGTCAGGACGTAAGTTTCCTTGATTGTCTCGCGCTCGCATGTAACCTGTCTCAGCATCAAATAGATGGCGGTAATTTTGTGACGCAGTTCTATAAGTTTCCGCGATGTCATTCTGACCAAGTTTTTCGGCACAGCTGGCGATACAAAAGTCACTATAGGCGTAGTCTAGGGTATGGCTAACACTTTCGTGGTGGTCGGTAGAGAGGTAGCCCAGTTCTTGGTATTGGGCTAGTCCGTGGCGACCATTGATGCCGAGAGGGTCGGACTTGGTGGCTGTTTCAAGCATGGCTTGGAGGAGTTCTTCTTCTAGGTCAGGAGCCATGTCCTTGCAGGCGCTATCTGCGATAATGCCGTCTAAAAGGGTACCTGGCATCATACCCCGTTCATCTGGAGCCAACCATTTTGGAAGGAATCCAGTATCGCGATAGCTATTGAGAAAGCCTTCTAAAAAGCGGTGATAGTGCTCCGGTATGATAAGGGCAAAGAGGGGGAAGGTGGTGCGGAAGGTATCCCAGAAACCATTGTTGCTGAAGAGGACACCAGGCTTGACAGTTCCAGTAGCCAAATCTATGTGGATGGCTTGCCCTGATTCATCAATCTCATAAAAAGTCTGTGGGAAGAGGAAGAGTCTGTAAAGGCAGTGATCAAAGAAGGTTCGGTCAACCTCTCCTGTCTCTATAATGTCAAAACGATGGAGGAGATTTTCCCAATCCGCTTGGGCACTTGCTTTACATCTTTCAAAATCTTCTTGGGGTAGATTGAGTAGTGCTTGAGAAGAGGAGATGAAAGAAGTGGCTAGCTGAATCTCGACATGACTATCTTCTAGATCAATTCGCCAGTCTCCACCTTCTTGGCTGATAGCAAGGATATCCGTATTCATTTTCAGGGATGTGAACAGTATCAGTGGATTTTTGTTGGTTTCAGTTTTACCTTCTTGTCGCAGGGCAAGAGTTCGCTTATCTACTTGCTCCACGGTCAGTTCATCTGCTGCGTGAAGGTAGAGGGAGAGGGCTTTGCCTTGCTTTTGCTCCAAACGAATAGAGGCACCATAGCAAGTCGGTGTAAGCTGGCTTTCAATCTGATAGCGCAGGGAGAAAATCTTCAGATAATGAGGTTGGAAAGAGGCTTTTTCGATATCATAGGAAGACTGGCGGTGAAAGACGCAGTCTCCACCTAGATGGCCTGTGACAGGTGTCAGAAGGAGCCAAGAGTAGTCCCCAATCCAAGGACTGGGCTGGTGGGTCAATCGAATCCCCTGAAAGATAGGCAGATGCGGATCGAAAAACCAAGCTCCCTCCCGGTCACTGGTCTGGGGCACAAAGTAATTCATCCCAAAAGGAACTCCTGTGTATGGCAGGGTATTTCCCCGAGAGAAGGCATGCTTGCTAGCAGTTCCAAAGCGAGTATCGATGGTTTCAAGTAGTGGTTTCATAGTCTTTCCTTTAGCTGTTTTTCTACATTATATCAGAAAAAGATAACCTTTAGAAAAGGAGTTTCAAAGATAACTATTTTGTAGAAAAATGACTATCATTTGTGTATGTATTTTCTGTCTCAAAAGCTATATACTGAAAATGAAACTTGTTTGAAAGAGGATACTGCACGATGATTTATTCAAAAGAAATTGTCAGAGAATGGCTAGATGAAGTGGCAGAACGGGCTAAGGATCATCCAGAGTGGGTGGATGTTTTCGAGCGTTGCTACACCGACACCTTGGACAATACGGTTGAAATCCTAGAAGATGGTTCAACCTTTGTGCTCACAGGAGATATTCCTGCTATGTGGCTTCGAGACTCGACAGCCCAACTCAGACCCTACTTGCATGTGGCTAAAAGAGATGACCTCCTGCGTCAGACCATTGCAGGTTTGGTTAAACGTCAGATGACCTTGATTCTCAAGGATCCATATGCCAACTCTTTTAACATTGAGGAAAACTGGAAGGGGCACCACGAGACTGACCACACAGACCTTAATGGCTGGATTTGGGAGCGCAAGTATGAGGTGGACTCGCTTTGCTATCCTTTGCAGTTGGCTTATCTCCTCTGGAAAGAGACTGGCGATACTAGTCAGTTTGATGAGACTTTTGTCACAGCGACCAAGGAAATTCTTCATCTGTGGACGGTAGAACAAGACCACAACAATTCTCCTTATCGTTTTGTCCGAGATACGGACCGTAAGGAAGATACACTGGTAAATGATGGCTTTGGACCTGATTTTGCAGTGACAGGTATGACTTGGTCAGCTTTTCGTCCGAGCGATGACTGCTGCCAGTATAGTTACTTGATTCCGTCAAATATGTTTGTTGTAGTAGTCTTGGGTTATGTGCAAGAAATCTTTGCAGCATTAAACCTAGCTGATAGCCAGAGAATTATTGCTGATGCCAAGCGCCTCCAGTCTGAAATCCAAGAAGGAATCGAAAATTACGCCTACACAAGCAACAGCAAGGGCGAAAAGATTTATGCCTTTGAAGTAGACGGTTTGGGAAATGCTAGCATTATGGATGATCCAAATGTACCAAGTTTGTTGGCTGCGCCTTATCTGGGCTACTGTTCAGTCGATGATGAAGTTTACCAAGCAACTCGCCGTACCATTCTGAGTCCAGAAAATCCTTACTTCTATCAGGGAGAATACGCTAGCGGTCTCGGAAGTTCTCATACCTTCTATCGCTATATCTGGCCAATCGCCCTTTCTATCCAAGGTTTGACAACAAGAGATAAGGCAGAGAAGAAATTCTTGCTGGATCAGCTGGTTGCTTGCGATGGGGGGACGGGTGTCATGCACGAAAGCTTTCACGTGGACGACCCAACGCTCTACTCTCGTGAATGGTTCTCTTGGGCCAACATGATGTTCTGTGAGTTGGTCTTGGATTACCTGGATATTCGTTAATCTAGGATTTTACTTGTTTTTAGCCAATTTACCAAGACAAAGTAGCTAAATATATACTTCTTTCAAATTTCATCTCAAATCATAGTTAAATTCTTGATAAATAAAATATTTAGAGTTAAACTGTTGGTGATTTGTTGAATTTGATTGAGCAAATCTTACATCCAAAAACGTTAACAATAAAAATTTAAATTTAGAATGAGGTTTTACTTCATGGAAAATGTTGTCGTACATATTATCTCACATAGTCACTGGGATCGTGAGTGGTACTTGCCTTTTGAAAGCCACCGTATGCAGTTGGTGGAATTATTTGACAATCTCTTCGATCTCTTTGAAAATGACCCTGAGTTCAAGAGCTTTCACTTGGATGGTCAAACCATTGTCCTTGATGACTACTTGGAGATTCGCCCTGAGAATCGCGACAAAGTCCAACGATATATTGACGAAGGCAAACTTAAAATTGGTCCTTTTTACATCTTGCAAGATGACTACTTGATTTCAAGTGAAGCCAATGTCCGTAATACTCTTATCGGTCAGCAGGAGGCTGCAAAATGGGGCAAATCAACCCAGATTGGTTACTTCCCAGATACCTTTGGAAATATGGGGCAAGCGCCTCAAATCCTTCAAAAATCAGGCATTCACGTGGCCGCTTTTGGTCGTGGTGTGAAGCCGATTGGATTTGATAACCAAGTCCTCGAAGATGAGCAGTTTACTTCTCAGTTTTCAGAAATGTACTGGCAGGGTGCGGACGGAAGTCGTGTCCTCGGGATTCTCTTTGCCAACTGGTACAGTAATGGGAATGAAATCCCAGTTGATAAAGAAGAGGCCTTGACCTTCTGGAAACAAAAACTGGCAGACGTGCGTGACTATGCTTCGACCAACCAGTGGTTGATGATGAACGGTTGTGACCATCAGCCTGTCCAGAAAAATTTGAGTGAAGCCATTCGTGTGGCAAATGAACTCTTCCCAGATGTAACCTTTGTTCATAGTTCTTTTGATGAATATGTCCAAGCCGTGGAAAGTGCCCTACCAGAGCAATTATCAACGGTTACAGGTGAGTTGACCAGTCAGGAAACAGACGGCTGGTACACACTTGCCAACACTTCTTCATCTCGTATTTATCTCAAACAATCCTTCCAAGAAAATAGCAACCTCCTAGAGCAAGTAGTGGAGCCACTAACTATCATCACTGGTGGTCATAATCACAAGGATCAGTTGACCTATGCTTGGAAAACTCTTTTGCAAAATGCGCCGCATGATAGCATCTGTGGCTGTAGCGTGGACGAAGTTCACCGCGAGATGGAAACTCGTTTTGCCAAGGTCAACCAAGTAGGAACCTTTGTTAAGAGCAATCTTCTTAATGAGTGGAAGGGTAAAATTGCTACGTCTAAGGCTCAAAGCGATTATCTCTTTACTGTTATTAACACAGGCTTGCATGATAAGGTCGATACTGTCAGCACAGTGATTGATGTGGCGACTTGTGATTTCAAGGAATTGCACCCAACAGAAGGCTACAAGAAGATAGCTGCTCTTACCTTGCCAAGTTACCGTGTGGAGGACTTGGATGGTCGTCCTGTAGAGGCTAAAATCGAAGACCTTGGGGCTAATTTTGAGTATGATTTACCAAAAGATAAGTTCCGCCAAGCTCGTATTGCTCGACAAGTGCGCGTGACCATTCCAGCTCACCTAGCGCCACTTTCTTGGACAACCTTCCAATTGCTGGAAGGAGAGCAAGAACACCGCGACGGTATTTACCAAAACGGAGTGATTGATACACCATTTGTAACGGTAAGTGTGGATGACAATATCACAGTTTATGACAAGACAACTCACGAAGCCTATGAAGATTTTATCCGTTTCGAAGACCGTGGTGACATCGGAAACGAGTATATCTATTTCCAACCAAAAAGAACAGAGCCAATCTATGCAGAGCTTAAGGGCTACGAGGTCTTGGAAAACACAGCTCGCTACGCTAAGATTTTGCTCAAACATGAATTGACCGTGCCTGTCAGTGCAGATGAAAAGCTAGAAGAAGAGCAAAAAGGCATCATCGAGTTTATGAAGCGTGAAGCTGGACGTTCAGAAGAATTGACAAGCATTCCTCTTGAAACTGAGATGACTATCTTCGTTGATAATCCACAAATCCGTTGCAAGACTCGCTTTACTAACACTGCCAAAGACCACCGTATCCGTCTCTTGGTCAAGACTCATAACACGCGTCCAAGCAATGATTCTGAAAGCATCTATGAGGTGGTGACACGACCAAACAAACCAGCTGCTTCATGGGAAAATCCTGAAAATCCTCAACACCAACAAGCTTTTGTCAGTCTGTATGACGATGAAAAAGGAGTGACTGTATCCAACAAGGGATTGAATGAATACGAAATCCTTGGAGACGACACCATTGCAGTGACTATTTTGCGTGCATCAGGTGAGCTAGGTGACTGGGGCTACTTCCCAACACCAGAAGCACAATGCTTGCGTGAATTTGAAGTCGAGTTTGCGCTTGAGTGCCACCAAGCCCAAGAACGCTTCTCAGCTTATCGTCGAGCTAAAGCCTTGCAGACACCGTTTACCAGCCTTCAGCTTGCTAAACAAGAAGGAAGCGTGGCTGCGACTGGTAGTCTCTTGAGCCATTCCGTTCTCAGCATACCGCAAATCTGTCCAACAGCCTTTAAGGTAGCTGAAAATGAAGAAGGCTATGTCCTTCGTTACTACAATATGTGTAGTGAAAATGTACGTGTACCGGAAAGTCAACATCTCTTCCTTGACCTACTTGAACGACCATACCCAGTTCATAGAGGACTCATTTCACCACAAGAGATTCGTACAGAATTCATCAAAAAAGAAGAAATTTAATTTCAACAAGTAAACATAAAGAGAAAGGAGGGGCGAAAAGGTAAGAATTAATTGCTGATTCGCCCCTTTTTATGGTAAAAACAATGACTATTGCAACGATTGATATCGGAGGGACTGGGATTAAGTTTGCCAGTCTGACTCCTGATGGAAAAATACTGAATAAGACAAGCATTCCAACGCCTGAAAACTTGGAGGACTTACTAGCTTGGCTAGATCAACGTTTGTCAGAGCAGGATTACAGTGGGATTGCTATGAGCGTTCCAGGCGCGGTCAATCAAGAGACAGGTGTGATTGATGGCTTCAGTGCGGTGCCCTACATTCACGGATTTTCTTGGTATGAAGCGCTTAGCTCTTATCAGATTCCTGTTCATCTGGAAAATGATGCCAACTGCGTTGGACTCAGTGAATTACTGGCTCATCCAGAATTTGAAAATGCAGCCTGTGTCGTGATTGGGACAGGGATTGGCGGAGCCATGATTATCAATGGTAGACTTCATCGAGGTCGCCATGGCCTGGGTGGAGAATTTGGCTACATGACAACTCTTGCCCCTGCTGAAAAGCTCAACAACTGGTCGCAATTAGCGTCAACTGGAAATATGGTGCGATACGTGATTGAAAAATCTGGTCAGACTGACTGGGACGGTCGCAAAATTTACCAAGAAGCCGAAGCAGGAAATGCCCTTTGTCAAGAAGCCATTGAGCGGATGAATCGTAATTTGGCGCAAGGCTTGCTCAATATCCAGTATCTCATCGATCCAGATGTTATCAGTCTGGGAGGCTCTATCAGTCAAAATCCAGATTTTATTCAAGGGGTCAAAAAAGCTGTAGATGACTTTGTTGATACCTACGAAGAATACACGGTCACACCCGTCATCCAAGCCTGCACCTATCATGCAGATGCCAATCTCTATGGTGCCCTTGTCAACTGGCTACAGGAGGAAAATCAATGGTAAGATTTACAGGAATTAGTGACAAACAAGCGCAAGCTATTGAGGTTTTAAAAGGTTACATCTCTCTACCAGATGTAGAGATAGCTGTCGCTCAATCTGACCAAGCCTCTATCTCTATCAAGGGTGAGGGTGGCCACTATCAACTAACCTATCGCAAACCTCACCAACTTTATCGTGCCTTGTCCCTATTGGCAACATCCCTAGCAGAAGGTGACAAGGTAGAGATTGAGGAACAGGCGGCTTATGAAGATTTAGCCTACATGGCTGACTGTTCTCGAAATGCAGTGCTGAATGTGGCTGCTGCCAAGCAGATGATTGAGGTCTTGGCTCTCATGGGCTACTCAACCTTTGAGCTCTACATGGAAGACACCTACCAGATTGAAGGGCAGCCTTACTTTGGCTATTTCCGTGGAGCCTACTCAGCTGAGGAATTGCAGGAAATTGAAACCTATGCCCAGCAGTTTGACATGATCTTTGTGCCATGTATCCAGACCTTGGCTCACTTGTCAGCCTTCGTCAAATGGGGTGTCAAAGAAGTCCAGGAGCTCCGTGATGTGGAGGATATTCTTCTTATTGGCGAAGAAAAGGTTTATGACCTGATTGATGGCATGTTTGCTACTCTGTCTAAACTACAAACTCGCAAGGTCAATATCGGGATGGACGAAGCCCACTTGGTTGGTTTGGGACGCTACTTGATTCTGAACGGTGTTGTGGATCGTAGTCTCCTCATGTGCCAACACTTGGAGCGCGTGCTGGATATTGCAGACAAATATGGTTTCCACTGCCAAATGTGGAGCGATATGTTCTTTAAACTTATGTCAGCAGATGGCCAGTACGACCGTGATGTGGAAATTCCAGAAGAAACTCGTGTCTACCTAGACCGTCTCAAAGATCGTGTGACCTTGGTTTACTGGGACTATTATCAGGATAGTGAGGAAAAATACAACCGTAATTTCCGCAATCATCATAAGATTAGCCATGATCTTGCCTTTGCAGGGGGAGCTTGGAAGTGGATTGGTTTCACACCCAACAACCATTTCAGCCGTCTCATCGCAGTCGAAGCTAATAAAGCCTGCCGTGCCAATGATATCAAAGAAGTCATTGTAACGGGTTGGGGGGATAATGGTGGGGAAACAGCCCAATTCTCTATCCTACCAAGCTTGCAAATCTGGGCAGAACTCAGCTATCGCAATGACCTAGACCGTTTGTCTGATCATTTCAAGACTAATACAGGTCTATCAGTTGAGGATTTCATGCAGATTGACCTAGCCAACCTCTTGCCAGACTTGCCAGGCAATCTCAGTGGTATCAATCCCAACCGCTATGTCTTTTATCAGGATGTTCTTTGTCCGATACTTGACCAGCACATGACACCTGAACAAGACAAGTCCCACTTCGCTCAGGCAGCTGAGACGCTTGCTAACATTAAAGAAAAAGCTGGCAACTATGCCTACCTCTTTGAAACTCAGGCCCAGTTGAACCAGATTTTAAGTAGCAAAGTGGATGTGGGACGACGCATTCGTCAAGCCTATCAAGCGGATGATAAGGAAAGTCTGCAAGAAATTGCCAGACAAGAATTACCAAAACTTAGAAGCCAAATCGAACACTTCCATGCCCTCTTTAGCCACCAATGGCTGAAAGAAAACAAGGTCTTTGGCTTGGATACGGTCGATATCCGCATGGGCGGACTCTTGCAACGCATCAAACGCGCAGAAAGTCGCATCGAGGCTTATCTGGCAGGTCAGCTGGACCGTATCGATGAGCTAGAAGTGGAAATCCTGCCATTTACTGACTTCTACGCAGATAAGGACTTCGCAGCCACAACAGCCAATCAGTGGCATACCATTGCGACAGCTTCAACCATCTACACGACATAAGAAACAAGAACACCGTGCTATTACTCAGAGTGTTTCTCGTGAAACATCCCTTTCTTAAAAAGTACTCCACATAAAATAATTTGTGGAGTTTTTTCTATAATTAGTAGTTTAACCTAACCTGCAAATAGGAGTATACTAATAATGTAATCGTTATCAAAAGTCTAAAAAGGAATTTTTAGATGGATATCAAAATAAAAAAGGGAGGAAATTATGAATAAGTTTTCAAAAACCTTGAGAGACAACTGGATCTTTCTCTTAATGGTTTTGCCGGGGGCACTCTGGTTGATTCTATTCTTCTACATTCCAGTATTTGGGAACGTGGTTGCCTTTAAAGACTACCACATGACCAGTAATGGATTTATAGATAGTATCGTGAATAGTAAATGGGTCGGACTCGATAATTTCAGATTCTTGTTTAGTTCAAAAGACGCCTTTATCATCACTCGAAATACTGTCCTCTACAATCTAGGCTTTATCTTTATCGGTTTGATTGTATCTGTAGGGATTGCTATCATCTTAAGTGAACTCCGTTCTAAGAGAATGGTTAAGATCTTCCAAACTTCCATGTTGTTCCCTTACTTCTTGTCTTGGGTTATCATCAGTTTCTTTACAGATGCCTTCCTAAACATTGACAAAGGTGTGTTCAACCATTTCCTAGAATCTATCGGAATGAAGGAAATCAATTTCTACGCTGACTTGGGTATTTGGCCTTATCTCCTACTTTTCCTTGGTATTTGGAAAGGCTTTGGATATAGCAGTGTCATGTACTATGCGACAATCATGGGAATTGATCCAACCTACTACGAAGCAGCGACAGTGGATGGGGCCAGCAAATGGCAACGAATTCGCAATGTAACCATTCCGCAGTTGACACCATTGGTAACTGTATTGACCATCCTTGCAGTCGGAAACATCTTCCGTGCAGACTTTGGTCTCTTCTACCAAATCCCCCACAATGCTGGTCAGCTTTATAACGTAACCAATGTTTTGGACGTATATGTATATAATGGCTTGACTCAGACAGCGGATATCGGGATGGCTTCAGCAGCAGGTCTCTACCAATCAGTTGTTGGCTTGATTCTGGTTATCCTATCAAACTTACTGGCAAGACGAGTTGATCCAAACTCAGCCTTGTTCTAGAAAGGAGGAGAATATGGCAGAAAAGAAAATTAAAAAAGAAAAAATTGATAATGTCGGCATTCACTCCTTCAGTAAGAAAGCAGATATCTTCTTCAGTACCATTTCGGGTTTGATTGCCCTCTCTTGTATCCTACCCTTCGTATTCGTTATCATTATTTCAGTGACGGACGAGAAAAGCCTCCTCCAATACGGCTACAGCTTCTTCCCATCCCAATTTGGATTAGACGGTTTTGAGTTCTTGGCACAGTTTAAGGATAAAATCTTACAAGCCCTCTTCATTTCTGTCTTTGTAACCGTAGTTGGGACATTTACAAATGTCTTTATCACAACAACCTATGCCTACGCTATTTCACGGACAACCT
The DNA here is from genome assembly GCA_032565555.1 of Streptococcus mitis. Lineage (GTDB taxonomy): Bacteria > Bacillota > Bacilli > Lactobacillales > Streptococcaceae > Streptococcus > Streptococcus mitis_DM. The sequence continues at coordinate 10,765 of JAWHFN010000001.1, forward strand.
TTAAGTATCGCAGATTCTTTACCATCTTCGTTCTGCTCAGTATGTTGTTCAACGCTGGTTTGGTACCAGGTTATATCATGGTGACTCGTGTGCTTCAACTTGGGGATACTGTTTGGGCCTTGATTGTTCCAATGCTTCTCTCACCATTCAATATCATCTTGATGCGTTCCTTCTTCAAGAAGACCATTCCAGAAGCCATTCTAGAATCGGCTCGTATCGATGGTGCCAGTGAGGCTCGGATTTTCTTCCAAATCTGTTTGCCATTGTCACTACCAGGTATCGCAACCATCACGCTTTTGACAGCTCTTGGTTTCTGGAATGACTGGTTCAATGCCCTTCTTTACATCAAGAGTGACAACTTGTATCCATTGCAATATTTGCTTATGCAAATCCAACAAAATATGGACTACATCGCCAAAGCAGTCGGCTTGACTGGTCAACTGGGAGTTGCTCTACCGAAAGAAACAGGTCGTATGGCCATGGTTGTGGTCGCAACCCTTCCAATCGCGATTTTGTATCCATTCTTCCAACGCTACTTTGTAAAAGGTTTGACTATCGGTGGTGTGAAAGAATAGTGCTTATTGAGAAAGAACATTTCTCATTTCCAAACTTCCCTTGCGTGAAGTTAAAATCATTACATTGTTTATAAGTTTAAAAATAAAAAAAGGAGTTTTTATCATGAAAAACTGGAAAAAATATGCTTTTGCATCTGCTAGTGTAGTCGCTTTGGCTGCAGGTCTTGCTGCTTGTGGAAATTTGACAGGTAACAGCAAAAAAGCTGCTGATTCAGGTGACAAACCTGTTATCAAAATGTACCAAATCGGTGACAAACCAGACAACTTGGATGAATTGTTAGCAAATGCCAACAAAATCATCGAAGAAAAAGTTGGTGCCAAATTGGATATCCAATACCTTGGCTGGGGTGACTATGGTAAGAAAATGTCAGTTATCACATCATCTGGTGAAAACTATGATATCGCCTTTGCAGATAACTACATTGTAAATGCTCAAAAAGGTGCTTATGCTGACTTGACAGAATTGTACAAAAAAGAAGGTAAAGACCTTTACAAAGCACTTGACCCAGCCTACATCAAGGGTAATACTGTAAACGGTAAGATTTACGCTGTTCCAGTTGCAGCCAACGTTGCATCATCTCAAAACTTTGCCTTCAACGGAACTCTCCTTGCCAAATATGGTATCGATATTTCAGGTGTTACTTCTTACGAAACTCTTGAGCCAGTCTTGAAACAAATTAAAGAAAAAGCTCCAGACGTAGTACCATTTGCAGCTACTAAGAACTTCATCCCTTCTGAGAACTTTGACTATCCAGTAGCAAACGGGCTTCCATTCGTTATTGACCTTGAAGGGGATACTACTAAGATTGTAAACCGTTATGACGTTCCTCGTTTCAAAGAACACTTAAAGACTCTTCACAAATTCTATGAAGCTGGCTACATTCCAAAAGACGTAGCAACAAGCGATACTTCATTTGACCTTCAACAAGATACTTGGTTCGTTCGTGAAGAAACAGTAGGACCAGCTGACTACGGTAACAGCTTGCTTTCACGTGTTGCCAACAAAGATATCCAAATCAAATCATTCACTAACTTCATTAAGAAAAACCAAACAACACAAGTTGCTAACTTTGTCATCTCAAACAACTCTAAGAACAAAGAAAAATCAATGGAAGTGTTGAACCTCTTGAATACGAACCCAGAACTTTTGAACGGTCTTGTTTACGGTCCAGAAGGCAAGAACTGGGAAAAAATTGAAGGTAAAGAAAACCGTGTTCGCGTTCTTGATGGCTACAAAGGAAACACTCACATGGGTGGATGGAACACTGGTAACAACTGGATCCTTTACATCAACGAAAACGTTACAGACCAACAAATTGCAGATTCTAAGAAAGAATTGGCAGAAGCTAAAGAATCTCCAGCGCTTGGATTTATCTTTAATACTGACAATGTGAAATCTGAAATCTCAGCTATTTCTAACACAATGCAACAATTCGATACAGCTATCAACACTGGTACTGTAGACCCAGATAAAGCGATTCCAGAATTGATGGAAAAATTGAAATCTGAAGGTGCCTACGAAAAAGTATTGAACGAAATGCAAAAACAATACGATGAATTCTTGAAAAACAAAAAATCATAAGATCAATTGATTTCGTGTATTCATTCCTAATTCCTAAAATAAGAATCACTGCTTTCCTCAGGTTGGTCTGGGGAAGGCAGTGATTTTTTGAAACAAAAACATAGATATCCGTGTTTCTTATCACTATTTAACCATTCAGGAAATTTCGAGAACCCTCTACAATTTCCAGTCAAATAAATTGCATTCGTTTTCTCAAGCAGGTATACTAGTATGGATAAATAAAAAATTTAGAAAATTTAAGAATAGAAAAGAGAACAAATCTTATGGCAAAAGATATTCGTGTCTTACTTTACTACCTTTATACTCCAATTGAAAATGCAGAGCAATTTGCTGCAGACCACTTGGCTTTCTGTAAATCAATCGGCCTTAAAGGCCGTATCCTAGTCGCTGACGAGGGAATTAACGGGACAGTTTCAGGTGACTACGAAACAACTCAAAAATACATGGACTATGTTCACAGCCTCCCAGGCATGGAAGATCTCTGGTTCAAGATTGACGAAGAAAATGAACAAGCCTTCAAGAAGATGTTTGTTCGCTACAAGAAAGAAATTGTCCACCTTGGTTTGGAAGACAACGACTTTGACAATGACATCAACCCACTTGAAACAACAGGTGCCTACTTGTCTCCAAAAGAGTTCAAAGAAGCCCTTCTTGATAAAGATACCGTTGTCCTTGACACACGTAACGATTACGAGTACGACCTAGGACATTTCCGTGGGGCTATCCGCCCGGACATCCGCAACTTCCGTGAATTGCCACAATGGGTTCGTGATAACAAGGAAAAATTCATGGACAAGCGTGTCGTGGTTTACTGTACAGGTGGCGTTCGCTGTGAGAAATTCTCAGGCTGGATGGTCCGTGAAGGTTACAAAGATGTCGGCCAATTGCACGGAGGAATCGCAACTTACGGTAAAGACCCAGAAGTTCAAGGTGAGCTTTGGGATGGGAAAATGTACGTATTTGATGAGCGTATCGCCGTTGATGTCAACCATGTCAACCCAACTATCGTAGGGAAAGACTGGTTTGATGGAACACCATGTGAACGTTATGTCAACTGTGGAAATCCATTCTGTAACCGTCGTATCTTGACATCAGAAGAAAATGAAGACAAGTACCTTCGTGGATGCTCACACGAGTGCCGTGTTCACCCACGTAACCGCTATGTTTCAGAAAATGAATTGACACAAGCTGAAGTGATTGAGCGCCTAGCCGCTATCGGTGAAAGCTTGGATCAAGTAGCTACTGTATAAGATCAAACAGTCCTTAGGGGCTGTTTTTCTATGCTTTGTACTCAAAAATCTAAAGTTTGTTTCTGTATCTTTCAGAAAAATAAGGTATACTGTATGTAAACGATTTCAAAGGAGTTTAGTTATGGCGAAAACATTTTTTATTCCAAATAAACAGAGCATTTTAGGAGAACAGGAGATTTTGACTGCCAAGTCCATCTTGGCCTTGGTAGATGGTTTGGAGTCACATAGCTATGATGCTGTCTATCTCCGTCAGCCTCTTAACCGTCTTGAGTATATCGAGTGTGCGATAGTGGAGCAATCGCAATTTCTTTTTAAGGTCAGTTATGCTGATGGTCAAAAGGCTTACCGTGTTGATCTTCCTGACCTACTAACGAAGACAGACTGGGAGATCATCAAATCATTTTTAGAAGCCCTACTTGCTTATACAGGAACTGAGATTGAAGGACTAGATGGTTTTGATTTTGAAGCTTATTTCCAAGAAAGTATTCAAGCCCATCTGACAGATAATGCAGCTCGTTTTACGATTTGCCAAGGAATTTTTAATCCTGTTTTCTTTAGTCATGAGGACTTGAAAAGCTTTTTAGAGGAAGATGGTTTGGCACAGTTTGAAGCACGTGTACGTGCAGTTCAAGAGACAGATGCTTACTTTGCAAGAGTTTCCTTCTATCAGGATGGAGAAGGCCAAGTGCACGGTGTTTACCATCTGGCTCAAGGCGTCAAGACTGTTTTACCGAGAGAACCATTTGTTCCTGCTGCCTATATGGAGCAATTGGTGGATAAGGAAGTCCAGTGGGAGATTGACTTGGTTCAAATTACAGGAGATGGCTCTAAACCAGAAGACTATGAAGCTATCGCTCGCTTGGACTATGCAAAATTCCTAGAGTCACTACCATCAGCATTTTACCACCAACTAGATGCCAATCAATTAGAAGTGCAACCCATCTTAGACAAAGATTTTAAATCATTAGCACAAGAAGAGTAAAGCAGAAGCAGGTCAATCGACTTGCTTTTTGATATATAAAAAATCCTGCCATGGATGACAGGATTGAATCTTAAAGAAAGGCCAAGATACGAAGATAATCCCCAATCAGTGCCACTTCAGCTACAAAGAAGAGGAGGATAATGACTCCGTTCACAAGGACAGACAAGAATAACTGATAGAAGGAGTCGGTTTCACTTGCTTGACTAGGTCTCGTAATGATATGGAGGCTAGCAAGCAGAATGATTCCAATGCTAATCACACACAGGAGGGCTGTAAATCGTAGGCTGTCAAAGAAGGCAAAGAAACTAGCAGTAGCAGTGAGGAAGATTGGAATTGCCAAGAGTTGACTATATTGTTGGACAACCTTTTCTAGCGTCCAGTCCTTTTCTTGGTAGATAAATCGTCTCACAACGAAACTACCCAAGAGGAATGAAAAGAAGAAGAGTGTTGTTGCTACTAGGATAGAGATAATCGAAAAGAGATTTAATGAAGCAAATTGTTCAGGGAAGTGATTATGCATAGTTGCTATATGTCCATAGTAAGCATGTTTGATGTGGTAGATACTAAAGAAAAAGGAGGATGCAGAAAACAGAATGAGCAAGAGGAAAGCTGTATAACTGTGTGTGCTACTTGTTTCAAGACTGCTTGTAGGAGATTTGATCGCTTCCACTAGCCAAGACCAAAAATCAAGTACTTGCTCTTTCCATTTATCCGTCGATTTTGGAGCTTGGTCGGGGATATAGGGACTTTCTAAGGATTTACTGAGAAGAAGCGGCTCTTTCATGGTTGTTTTTTGCTGAGGAAGAGCTTCTTGGCTTTCTTCAGCCATAGTGACTTTTTCTGTTTCTTTAGGAAGGTCTGGCTCTTCTTCAGTAGAATTAGATGCCTTCTTTTCTTCTATTTCTGTTCTCGCTTCACCGTCTTCAGGAGTTTCAATTTTTTCTTCTTGCTGGCTTTCCAATTCGACTGCAGCTTGAGAGACTTCCTCCTCTACTTGAGTATTTTTTTCAATTGGCGTATTGAGATCAGCTATCGTTTCTTCAGCCTTGTCTGCAACCTCTTGAGCTTGCTCTTCAGGCTTGTTCTTGCTTGTTGTTTTTACAAAATCATTACTTTCAAACCATTCTTGTTTCATGGTAGAACCTCCTTTTTAGTTAGATAAATATGCTTCTATAGTAGCAGATGTAAGCGTTTTTGTCAACGTCTGCTTGGTGTGGATATTAGTTCAATATCATCATCAGATCTCGCAATGAGTTGATCCTTGACATCGGTTTTTTCAGTTTTGTAAGGGTTGCTTAATTCCGTACCTCTTGATTCAGGCTCTTCTCTTGTGAATTGGAAGATAGAACCGTAGTTACTTGAGATGTCCAAGTTAATTCGTTGGCTTTCTTTCTGGTCTAGGATGATTCGGAGATAATCTTTGGCAGTCAGTTCAACCTTACCATGGACTTGGATATTTTCAGCGTGGAAGTGATGTTCTGTTGACTCTAGCTGACTATCTGTAAGATCTGTATCAAAGATATTAACGATATTGGGCGTTGTGAGTTTACTGTTTTTGATACGACTTCCTTCAATTCGGAGGATATAGCCGTTTGTATTGAGGGTCGCATTTTCAAGGCTAGCATTTATGATGGTGGTTTGTCCGCGATTGGCTGAGATGTTGATCCCTTTTAGAGTTCTCCCTTTCGGTAGTCCGATGATGACATCATTAAAACGATTAGATGAACTACTTACAATATGGAGAATCCCATCAATTCCAGAAGAGATAAATGGACTTTCGGACAGTTTCTTATCAGTGAGACTCAGAGTTCTATCGTTCTGATTGGTGATAAGATCATGGTGAGCAGAAAGTGATGGATGGTAAGAAATGTGGATTTGATCATCGAAAGAGTCTGTGATGGTCAGTGCGTGTTGATGGAGCGTGATCTCTAGGTTTTCGACTTCCTTGCCAAAGGTCAACTCTTCCATCCGACTATCATAGACAGGCTCCTTGGACATGGAAAGTAGGCTCTTAATCCCGTCAGATTGGATACCTACAAAAAGCAGGATAAAGCCGATAACGGTAGTCACCACACCAAAAATGAGAAATCCTTTTGTCAATTTACGCATGCTGGTCACCTCTCTTTCCTTTTTTGAGAACCAATTGCACCAAGCGAACAATGAGTAGACCGAAGAAGCGAGCTACATAGGAGATACCTAGTAAGACTAGTGAAGAAGCACCGATAGCCAGTAAACCAGAACCGAAAATCAAGATAAAGGCTGGTTTGGCTTGGGCTAGGACAGTGAAACTTTCAACTAAAAATAGGAATCCGCCGATGATACCCAGTATGGAAACCGCAAAGAAAGCTAGAATGACAGTCAAGGCTGCCACAAGGATTGCGAACAGAGACACGAGGATGGCGATTCCCAGAGGAATCCCGATGGGTGCTGCAAGGAGGGCTAACAAGGCGATATGCAAAATTTGTCGGTTATTCTTTTGAGCAGGTGCTTCATTGATTTTTTTATCGAGAAGATTGGAGAGAACTTCGTGAGCTGCTTCCTTAGGAGTTCCCAAGCTAGCGATGAGTTCTTCCTCTCCTTCGACTCCAGCATCGTCAAAGAGTTCCCTGAAATAGTCCATGGCTTCAATTTGGTCAGCCTGAGGCAGTTTTTTGAGATAAAGTTCTAGCTGAGTCAGGTATTCAGTTCTTGTCATGGCGGATACTCCCTTCTATGATGCCATTAATGGTGTCTGTATAGAGTGCCCATTCATCTTTTAGGGTCAAGAGCTGTTCTATACCACCATTTGTCAAGGAGTAGTATTTGCGCATGCGACCTTGGAACTCTCTAGAATAGGTTGTCAGAAAGCTATTGCCTTCCAATTTTTTGAGAATGGGATAGAGTGTGGATTCTTTGATATTAGCGATGAGCTTAATGGTTTGGCTAATCTCATAACCATAAGAATCACCCTGCTCCAGTACGGCCAAGATGAGAAATTCAATCAAGGCAGAGGATGTTGGAAAGTACATGGGAAACCTCCTTTTCTAATGTGTAAGATTTTTATATATAATTTTTCTACACATACATTGTACATCTAAATGAAAGCCCTGTCAAGAGAAATGTATAAAATTTTTATATATAAAAAAACTTCTAGGAAAAACTAGAAGTTTAGAGAATTTTATCAGCTCTGTCTACTGTAAAGAGGGCTACAGTCATCAGAATATCGACGAGCAAGAGGGCAGCTACAGCTGGTACCCAAGAGTGGAAAAGGTCAAAACTGTACCCAAAGAGAGTCGGCCCAAAGGCTGCTAGGATATAGCCTCCTGTTTGAGATAAACCAGACAATTGGGCAGTCTTTTCAGGGGCGCTTGTCTTGAGTGAAAAGTTGACCATGAGATAAGGGAAGAGGGCGCTTGTTGCGGTTCCGATGAGGAGATGGATGGCAAGCCAGTAAAAGAAATTACCGACTGGGAAAAAGAGCATGGAAATGCCGACCACACCAGCTAGTGAAACCAGAGTGAGCATGAGCTGACGGTTGCGAGTAGATAAGCTGGTTGTCAGGCTTGGAATGGTCATTGAAAAAGGGATGCTAATCAGCGAGAAGATAGATGTCAGCAAGCCAGCTTCGTGGCTGGATAGGCCTGCGTGGATAGCCATGGTAGGTAGCCAGGTCATAGCAGTGTAAAAGAGCAAGGATTGAAAACCTGCAAAGACAATCACTGCCCAGACCTGTTTATTACGCATGACCTTTGTTTGGCTTTTTTGTTTGGTTTGTGGAGCCAGTCTGTGATTGTAGCGGTGATTTGGGAGCCAGACCAAAAAAGTTGCTAGGCAGAGCAGGGTGAGGAGGATGATAAGTCCTTTCCAAGAACTGGCTTGTGTAATAGGTACGGCTAGATAGGAAGCCAGAGCCGTTGCAATCCCCATAGAAGTTACATATAAGGTAGTCAGAAAACCAATTTTCTTTGGTTGATTGGCTTGGATGAGACTAGGAAGCAGCACATTGATGACTGCGATACTTGCCCCAACCATCAAGGTTCCTAGATAGAGCAGGGGCAGATTGATTAGTCGAATGAGAGAGCCAATGGTCAAGAAGAAGAGGCTGTAGGTAAAGAGATGCTCCAAGCCGATTTTCTGAGCCAGTCGGGTAGAAAATAGCGAGAAGAGGGTGAACATGAGGAGAGGCAGGCTGGTCAAGACACCAAGTGAACTAACTTCTACCCCCAGACCTTGCGAAATATCTCCCAAAATAATGGGTAAAACAGTAAAAGGAGTCCGCAAGGAAACACCAATCAGGATAATACCTGGAACAAAAAAGAGTGATTGCTTTTTCATAAAATACCTCTTCTAGCTGATTTTAATAACAGCTTATTTTAAGGCTTTTTCACTATAATGTCAAGTAAGGTTTCTGGCTTTCAAGATAAAAATGGGAAAGTCTTGAAAATTATGATAAAATAGTGGAAGGAAATCTATACATTGGAGAAAAACTGTGTCTGAAAAGCAAAAAATCAGCGTATTGATGTCGGTCTATATCAAGGAAAATCCGACATTTTTAAAGGATGCTATTGAGAGTGTTCAAAATCAGACCCTGAAACCGAGCGAGTTGGTTCTGGTTGAGGATGGACCTTTGACACCTGAGCTCTATCAGGTGTTAGACCAGGTGGAGGCTGAGTCTGAAATTCCAGTGAAACGCTGTCCTCTTGAGCAGAATCAAGGTTTGGGTCTGGCTCTTCGACAGGGTGTTTTGCAGTGTCAGTACGATATTATTGCCCGTATGGATACGGATGATATAGCTGTTCCAGACCGTTTTGAGAAACAGGTTCAGCTAATGGAGAAGAACAACCTCGACCTATTAGGTGGACATATTGCAGAGTTTATTGACAATCCTGATGAGATTGTTTCTTACCGTCGTGTTCCGACTCAACATGCAGATATTGTGGCTTATCAAAGAATGAGAAGTGCCTTTAACCACATGACTGTTATGTTCAAGAAGGACATGGTTCTCAAGGCAGGCAATTATGAGGATGGTCTTTATATGGAGGATGACCTCCTCTGGCTCAATATGATTGCTGCAGGAGCCAAGACTGGAAATCTGGATCAAATCTTGTGTAAGGTTCGTGTCGGAGCAGGGATGTTTGAGCGTCGTGGGGGACTGCGTTACCTCAAACTCTATCGTCAGGCTCGTCAACGGATGCTGAAGAGAGGACAAATTTCTTACATGGAATATGCCAAGAGTGTTGCCATTCAGATGATTGTTGCCCTTTGTCCAGGATTTGTCAGACAGTTTATTTTTATGAAACTGTTAAGAAAAAGCAATTAAAAGATTGTAGCAAATCGTAAACTAGAGAAAAAGTGTTATAATAACAATATAACCATTCGACTCTTTTAAGGAGGAGTAAATTTCTATGAATAAAAAACTCACAGATTATGTCATTGATCTGGTGGAAATTTTAAATAAACAACAAAAACAGGTTTTCTGGGGAATATTTGATATTTTCAGTATGGTGGTTTCCATCATTGTATCTTATATTTTATTTTACGGCTTGATTAATCCAGCACCTGTTGACTACATTATCTATACGAGTTTGGCCTTCCTGTTCTATCAATTGATGATTGGATTTTGGGGGTTGAATGCTAGTATTAGTCGTTACAGCAAGATTACGGACTTTATGAAAATCTTTTTTGGTGTGACTGCTAGCAGTGTTTTGTCTTATGGAATCTGCTATGCCTTCTTGCCACTTTTTTCAATCCGTTTCATCATTCTCTTTATCTTGTTGAGTACCTTCTTGATTTTATTGCCACGGATTACTTGGCAGTTAATCTACTCTAGACGCAAAAAAGGAAGTGGCGATGGAGAACACCGTCGAACCTTCTTGATTGGTGCTGGTGATGGCGGAGCCCTCTTTATGGATAGTTACCAACATCCAACCAGTGATTTGGAACTGGTCGGTATTTTGGATAAGGACGCTAAGAAAAAGGGCCAAAAACTTGGTGGGATTCCTGTTTTGGGTTCATATGATGAATTGCCTGAATTAGCCAAACGCCATCAAATCGAGCGTGTTATCGTTGCGATTCCGTCGCTTGACCCGTCAGAATATGAGCGTATCTTGCAGATGTGTAATAAGCTGGGTGTCAAATGTTACAAGATGCCTAAGGTTGAAACTGTTGTTCAAGGCCTTCACCAAGCAGCTACTGGCTTCCAAAAAATTGATATTACGGACCTTTTGGGACGTCAGGAAATTCGTCTTGACGAATCGCGTCTGGGCGCAGAACTGACAGGTAAGACAATCTTAGTCACAGGTGCTGGTGGCTCAATCGGTTCTGAAATCTGTCGCCAAGTTAGTCGCTTCAATCCTGAACGCATCGTCTTGCTCGGTCATGGGGAAAACTCAATCTACCTTGTTTATCATGAATTGATTCGCAAGTTCCAAGGGATTGATTATGTACCGGTTATTGCCGATATTCAAGACTATGACCGTTTGTTGCAAGTCTTTGAACAGTACAAGCCTGCTATTGTTTATCATGCGGCTGCCCACAAGCACGTTCCTATGATGGAGCGCAATCCAAAAGAAGCCTTCAAAAACAATATTCGTGGAACTTACAATGTTGCTAAGGCTGTTGATGAAGCCAAAGTACCTAAGATGGTTATGATTTCGACAGATAAGGCGGTTAATCCACCAAATGTTATGGGAGCAACCAAGCGCGTGGCTGAGTTGATTGTCACTGGCTTTAATCAACGTAGCCAATCGACCTACTGTGCAGTTCGTTTTGGGAATGTTCTTGGTAGCCGTGGTAGTGTGATTCCAGTCTTTGAACGTCAGATTGCTGAAGGTGGGCCTGTAACGGTGACAGACTTCCGCATGACCCGTTACTTCATGACCATTCCAGAAGCTAGCCGTTTGGTTATCCATGCTGGTGCTTATGCTAAAGATGGAGAAGTCTTTATCCTTGATATGGGCAAACCAGTCAAGATTTATGACTTGGCTAAGAAAATGGTCCTTCTAAGTGGACACACTGAGAGCGAAATTCCAATTGTTGAAGTTGGAATCCGTCCAGGTGAAAAACTTTACGAAGAACTCTTGGTGTCAACCGAACTTGTTGATAACCAGGTTATGGATAAGATTTTCGTTGGTAAGGTCAATGTCATGCCTCTAGAAGCCATCGATCAAAAGATTGAAGAGTTCCGCACTCTTAGTGGAGATGAGTTGAAGCAAGCCATTATCGCCTTTGCCAATCAAACCACCCACGTTGAATAAAAACAGAAAAACGCATATTATCAGGTCTGAAGAACCTTGGTAATATGCGTTTTGTTATGTGTAAACTTGCTTCATTTTATTCTGATACTCAATGAAAATCAAATAGCAAACTAGGAAGCTAGGAAGCTAGCCGTAAGTTGTTCAAAGCACAGCGTTGAGGTTGCAGATAGAAACTGACGTGGTTTGAAGAGATTTTCGAAGAGTATGAAATAGAGTTGTCGCCCAGTCTATGTTATTGAAAATACTCCAAAGCTTCTAAGGGTTTGTGGGCGATATAATCAGGTTGATAGTTTAGTAGATCTGCTTGATCTCCAAATCCCCAAGTGACGGCCAATTTCTGAATGCCTGTTTCTTGAGCCCCCTGCATATCAAACTTGGTATCTCCGATGATGATGGCTTGTTCTGGTGCTAGTTGATGTGTCTGCAAGGCTTGGCGAATGACATCTGCCTTATGGGGTGCCTCAGGGCTGGAACCATAAATGCCAGCAAAGAAATGATAGATTCCCAAGTTCTTAGTCATGTCTTGAGCGGTTGGAGTGTTTTTTGTAGTGGTGATGTAGAGAGGGTAATTCTTGGATAGTTCTTGAAGCAATTCTACAATCTGAGGGAAAATTTGAGCTTCATGGATGCCTTTTTCCTTATAGTAGGAACGGTATATCTGCACAGCCTCAGAAATTTGTTCTTTGGGCAGGCAGGTCGCAAAACTACTTTCAAGGGGCGGTCCCATAAAACCACGAATCGTTTTGACATCAGGACTAGGCACCCCCAGCTCCTTAAAGGTATGGGTAAAGGCATTGTGAATTCCGATAGAACTGTCGACGAGGGTTCCATCCAGATCGAAAAAGATAGCTGAGATAGAGGTCATGGTTTCTCCTATTTGATAAGCTTATTCTCCGAAAATTTCTTTTTGGAGGCGACGACCAGTAGGTGTGGCAGCGAGTCCACCTTCAGCTGTTTCACGAAAGGCAGTTGGCATGCTTGCTCCCACTTGGTACATGGCATCGATAACTTCATCCACAGGGATTTTAGATTCGATACCTGCCAGGGCCATGTCTGCTGCGATGAAGGCAAAGCTAGCTCCCATAGCATTGCGCTTGACACAGGGAACTTCAACCAAGCCGGCAACAGGGTCACAGATGAGGCCTAGCATATTTTTAATGACAAAGGCAATGGCCTGACTGGCCTGATAAGGTGTTCCTCCTGCAGCTAGAGTCAAGGCGGCAGCGCTCATAGCAGAGGCTGAACCAACCTCAGCTTGGCAACCGCCCTCAGCACCTGAGATAGAGGCATTGTTTGCGATGACTAGTCCAAAGGCACCGGCAGCAAAGAGGAAATCCAGCTGTTGCTCGTGGCTGAGGTCTAATTTTTCAATAGCAGCAGTGAGAACGGAAGGCAGACAGCCAGCACTTCCTGCGGTCGGAGTGGCACAGACCAAGCCCATTTTGGCATTGTGTTCATTGACTGCGATGGCATTTCGGGCAGCCGAGAGAATCGTATAATCTGACAAGGTTTTTCCGTTTTTGATGTAGTGATCCAATTTGGCAGCATCTCCACCTGTCAGGCCACTACGAGATTTATTTTCATTGAGGCCAAGTTGGACAGAGGCTTTCATGACTTCTAGATTGCGTTCCATGAGAAGGAGGACTTCTTCACGTTCGCGACCGGTCAATTCAAACTCGGTTGTAATCATGAGTTCTGCGACATTTCCTTGAAAGTCCAGATCTGCTTGCTCAACCAATTCTTTGATAGAATAAAACATGCTTCCTCCTATTTAAAGAAATTGACATTATGGAGATGAGGGATTTTTCGAATTTCTTCGATGGCCTCATCACAGTTACGACTGTCGACTTCGATAATCATAATGGCTTTTTCACCAGCTTTTTCACGAGTAACATTCATCTGGGCGATATTGATACCATAGCGTGAAAGGGCTTCTGTTACGAGGGCAATCATACCTGGAATATCTTGATGAACAATGATGATAGTCGGTGTATTCATATTGAGAGAGACGGCAAAGCCATTGAGTTCGGTGACCTGAATATTCCCGCCACCGATTGAAATACCAGTCACACTGATGGTCTTGTGGGCATTTTTGACGGTAATTTTAGTGGTGTTTGGGTGAGGAGCATTGCTGTCTTTCTGAATGGTCCAGACAATCTTGATGCCACGCTTGTGTGCAATCTCCAGACTATTTGGGATTTCAGGATCATCTGTATCCATGCCCAAAATACCTGCAACAAGGGCTAGGTCTGTCCCGTGACCACGATAGGTCTTGGCAAATGAGTTAAAAAGTTGGAATTCGACTTCTGTCGGAGTATCATCAAAAATGGAAGAGACAATCTTCCCAATACGAACAGCACCAGCGGTATGACTACTAGATGGGCCAATCATAACTGGTCCGATGATATCAAAGACAGATTGAAAACGAAGTGATTTCATCAGTTTCCCCTTATAAAAATTCTTATCTCTATTATATCAAAGAATAAAGGTCTTGACTTTAATTGTGGATGAAAACCTTTCTAATACCTCAAATAGCATAAAAATAGTATCTTTTATGACAAAAAATACCTTATTTAGGGAAATAAAAAATAATTTTGTAATATTTCTACATAAAAGTGTCAAGAAACGGTAATATTTAAAGGGTATCATAGAATTATAGAAAGAAGGAGAATTTTCAAATATGAAATCAACAACTAAAAAGATTAAAACAACTCTTGCAGGAGTAGCTGCCTTGTTTGCAGTATTTGCTCCATCATTTGTGTCTGCTCAAGAATCATCAACTTACACTGTTAAAGAAGGTGATACACTTTCAGAAATTGCTGAAACTCACAACACAACAGTTGAGAAATTGGCAGAAAACAACCACATTGACAACATCCATATGATTTATGTTGGTCAAGAGTTGGTTATCGACGGTCCAGCAGCGCCAGTAGCACCAGCCTCAACGACTTATGAAGCTCCAGCAGCTCAAGATGAGGCTGTTTCAGCTACAGTGACAGAAACTACAGAAGTAGCAGAAGAAACTCCAGTAGTAAGCGAAACAGTATCAGAAGAAACAGTTGCTTCAACTGTAAGCGGATCTGAAGCAGAAGCCAAAGAATGGATCGCTCAAAAAGAATCAGGCGGTAGCTACACAGCTACAAACGGACGTTACATCGGACGTTACCAATTGACAGATTCATACTTGAACGGTGACTACTCAGCTGAAAACCAAGAACGTGTAGCAGATGCCTACGTTGCAGGACGTTACGGTTCATGGACAGCCGCTAAAAACTTCTGGCTTAACAACGGCTGGTATTAAGAAATAACGAACAGAATAATATGAAAAGGTCGAGGAAATCCCTCGACTTTTTATATTTCCTTCGGTTGAGAATAGATCTCTACTTCTTTTTTGAGGTAGGACAGCATAGAAGTTTCCTCGGTCAGCTCCAGAAGGGAGAACCCTTTTTGGATAAGTCTAGCATCATCCCTACAAATCCCAATACGAACATAGCAGATAGCAAGCCTATCGTAGCTTTTCTTTTTCTTGGCATCCTCTAGTAAAGTATAGCAGATTTGTTGACACATGTTTTTGTCTTGATGGTATAAGTAAATGGTGGACAGATTGAGTAGGATTGCCATTCGTAAGTCATATAAATGTTGATAGTTTTTATAGACTTCCAAGCGTTGCAGGATTTTTCCAGTAATGAGATGGAGATGATCAATGGGAAAGCTGAAAAGGATGGTATTGAGGATTTTTAGGTCATTTTCATACCATGTATCTTGTTTTTCAATTTTTTCCCAAAGTTTTGTGACAGTCTGTTTCACTTGGTTTGACAGTTGCTCTGTACCATGTTGACGGATATGAATGACAATTTCCAACATATCTCTGATTTCTTCTATGGGCAGGTCGTGGTGGGTTTTGAGATAGTCTTGGCATTTTTGAAATAGTTTTTCGAGTTCACTAGTCCCTAGGGTTGAGCTCATATTGAGATAGGTTTGCATGATTTCTGTTCGTTGGCTCGGTTGATAGAGGTGGCAGATATAGTCAAACTCTTCAAAACTCATATTGATTTGCCGGAGAAGAAACTCCATATTTTCATATTTGGGAGTTGCTTTACCACTTTCAATTTTTGATAGGCTGGTTCTTGAAATGACATTTCCACAGACCTCTTCTTGGGTCAAGCCTTTTGACTCGCGTATTTCTTTATAGACCTTTCCGAAATCATAACGCATGATTTTCTCCTTTTCGTGAAAAAAGTTAACAAATAATAAAATCCAATTAAAAATATTGTATCATAGTAATATAAAAAGTAAAGAAGAAAGCTAAAATAAGTTTGGTGTAATTTTAAAATGGGCTTAACAGTACTATGATGTAGCTAGAAAAGGGGGGCTAAAATGTTTAAAAATAAGGAGCTTTTTCGAGTAGTCATGATATTTGTGATAGGAATTATCCTAATTTTAATGACACCAGTCTTATTTAAAGTTGTGATGGAACTATTTTCAAAATAAACACGACTCTGCTTTAGGTAGAGTCGTGAATCAGGAGGTTAAGTGATGAACTACAATTTAAAATATCTTTTATCAGGAATATTTGTCCTAGTCTTTATAGGTTTCCTAGTCTGGATGCGTTATTTTAATCAGAGGAAGGAAGAAGAGCATTCGGATATGTCTTTTGAAGCGAGGTTAGATAGTGAGGTCAAGGCCTTATATAAACAACTAGGATTGGGTGAGGAGCCTCACTATTTCTTAGCTTATCGTTACCTACATCCCTGGTTTAATTTGGCGATTTTACCACCAACAGTTGAAATTTTCTTAACTAAAATAGCGCTGGTGATGGTGACTCCAGATGAACTACTGATAAGAAATCTTGGGAATGGGATGACTTTCACAAGTGAGCATCATCGTGATTTGCGGCAAGGACTTATCCGCATTCCAAAATCAGAGATAAAAGAATTTGAGATTCGCAACTGGAAAAGAGCTTTTGTATTTGGCGATTTTTTGACAATTAAAACAAGCCAACACAGCTATTATTTACAGGTTAGAGATGATGGACTTCAAAAAGGAAGTCTTTCAACCAAACATTTCTCAGACTTGAAACGACAAGATTTTCTAGGATTATTGACAGATAAAAGAACATTCTGATTGACAATTGCCCTAACAGCTTATTGTAAACTTTGCAAATAAGCTGTAAATACTAGAATCCATTCAGAAAGGCAATTCCTATGAAAAATAAAATTTTAATCATTGTTTATATTTTAGCCTCGCTAATCATCAGTTTTATAATCTTTTCACTTTTGCATATTGATTTTAAATGGTGGACAACTCTGGCTATAAGTGCAGGATTTATTTACACCTATTTAAAATTTAGTAAAAAATAAAAAGTACCTGCACCTATCTCGCTTTCGTCTCTTCACGGGAGGTATCTCTATGAAAAAAATCAGTCATCTTTGTATGCTCCTGCTCTTGCTGTGTACTACGTTTTTTGTCCTGAATGTAAATGTTACACGAGAAATAGTGCGGATTCAGGAGATGGGCAAGACAACTTATTCATTTGACTTGTACTTGAAAGATGTCACTAAACCGACAGAAACGATTCTCCAGTTTTTTGAAGAGGTTGCAAGCCAAGACAAGGTCTCTATTATCAAAGTAGATAATGGAGATGAGGCAGTCAAGGCTGGTGTTTTTGATAAGGAAACCTTCCCCTATCAGGAGTTCGGTTTGACTTCTCTTGATTTTTCAAAGAATGAGAAGGGAGTCTACAGCAACCAGGACCTTCCCAATAATCTAGGAACCATTCCCACCTTTTTAAAGGTGAAACTCATTCGACTCCAGACCTTCCAATCCTATATTGAGGATAAATCCCATACTGTAAATGGGCGCTACATGATTACCTCCAGCAAAGAGATAGATCGCGATACCATTCTACAAAAGTGGAGTGATTTTTTCCAGATAGATAAGACGATTTTATTAGAACCCACTTACCGAAGTCAGGTTGGAGTGCTAAATCAAGAGTTGTTACTATCTATCATTATCTTTATCTTGGCAATCTTGCTTGTGATTTTAATGACAGTTTATCAGCCGATGATGGAGATGAAACGAGTGGGGGTTCAAAAGTTACTTGGTTTCCAAAGCAGAGCGATTTTAGCTGGTTTTGTAAAGACTAATTTTTATCTTCTCTTGGGTGGAAGTCTTATCATTGACTTGGGACTATTTTTAGTGCTGGACTACAGGCCAAAACTTCTGTTTCCAAGTTTACTCTTATCCCAATTTCTGCTTTTACAGTTGTATTTGTTCATCAGTTGGCTGACCTACCTGATGATTCAGAAAATGACAGTCAGTTCCATGTTGAAAGGTTTTTCATCTGTCAAACTTGGTCTCATCTTCAATTATGTGATGAAAATAGGGACAACTGTTTTATTGACGGTTTTACTGATTGGGGTAGGCAGAAGTCTAGAACAAGAAAACAAAGAACTTGCTTATCAGCAACAGTGGGTAAGCCAAGGAAATTACCTGACCTTAGAAACCTTCAAACTCAATGATAACCTGTGGCAAGAAGAGCTAGCAGGTTCAGGGAAATCTACAGATTATTTCTACCAATTTTATCAAGATTTGCTAGCAAAAACACAAGTAAACTATGTGCGAAGTACGAGTCTTCCTATCAAACCAGTCATCAAAGCTGAACAAGTGCAGAACTACCAACTGCCTGATAAGGTAGATGTTTACTATGCTAATAGCAATTTTCTAAAGAGCAAGGGATTCAAGCTACCAGATACCGGCACTAAAAAGGTGATTTTGTTTCCAGCCAGTGACAAAGGACAAGAAGGCAAGAATCAGTTCTTGGGGAAATCCATCGCCT
This sequence comes from Streptococcus mitis, assembly GCA_032565555.1. Lineage (GTDB taxonomy): Bacteria > Bacillota > Bacilli > Lactobacillales > Streptococcaceae > Streptococcus > Streptococcus mitis_DM. Next base: position 29,227 of record JAWHFN010000001.1, read on the forward strand.
ATCTTTCTATGAGGTATGAAGATCAGCAAAAGCAAACAATAGAAGATATGGATGTAGAAATTGCCTACTATGAAGGAGATTGGTCTTTCTTCCCTTATAATAATGAGCGAAAGGAAAATCTCCACAATCCAATCATTAGTCTGGTAAATGATCAAGACATGATGTGGGAAGAAAAGACTCACTTGTCAACGACAGGTTTAAACAACCCGATGAAAGTTGAAAATACAGAACAAAATCAAAAAGTGATTACGGAGTTAGTTGAGAAATTATCTGATGGTAGCTATTTAAAATTTTCATCGATTCAAGCAATTCAAGAGGGGATGGTTGATACCTATCGGGATTCTGTTCGTAATTTTAACGTTCTGTTTGCCTTATTTGCTCTTCTCAGTATGATTGTCTCCTACTTTTTACTCGTTACCACTTTCTTGTTGAAGCGCAGGGATATCATTACCAAGAAGTTTATGGGGTGGAAACTGGTCGATCGCTATCGCCCTCTCCTAGTCCTGCTCTTGCTGGGCTATAGTTTGCCTCTTCTAGTCTTGATTTTCTTTGCCCATGCGCTCTTGCCACTCCTACTTTTTGCAGGCTTTACATGTCTGGATATACTATTTGTGTTAGCCTTGGCTTCTAGGATGGAGAAAAGAAGTCTAGTAGAGTTATTGAAAGGGGGCATCTTATGATTGAGTTGGAAAATATTACCAAAACCATTGGGGGAAAAGTGATTTTGGATAACTTGTCTCTCAGGATTGATCAGGGGGATTTGGTAGCCATTGTTGGTAAGAGTGGTAGTGGTAAGTCGACCTTGTTAAATTTATTAGGTTTGATAGATGGTGATTATAGCGGACGGTATGAGATTTTTGGTCAGACAAATCTAGCGGTCAATTCTACCAAGTCGCAAACAATAATCCGTGAACATATCTCTTATCTGTTTCAAAATTTTGCCCTGATTGATGATGAAACGGTCGAGTACAATCTTATGCTGGCGCTGAAATATGTGAAATTGTCCAAGAAAGACAAGCTTAAAAAGGTGGAAGAGATTTTAGAGAGAGTAGGTTTGTCAGCTACTTTGCATCAAAAGGTCTCCGAGTTGTCTGGTGGGGAGCAACAACGAATTGCAGTTGCTAGAGCCATCTTAAAACCCAGCCAGCTGATTTTAGCCGATGAACCAACAGGTTCGCTGGATCCTGAAAATAGAGATTTGGTCTTGAAGTTTCTCTTAGAGATGAATCGCGAGGGGAAAACAGTTATTATTGTGACCCACGATACTTATGTAGCCCAACAATGTCATCGTATCATTGAATTGGGCAAGGGGAAATGAGTTCGTTCGGCTTCTTTTGACTGACTGAATACTCATGTTTTCCAGAGAGAAATAGCATAAATACGCCTAGGAATGACATTTTTATGTAGTATTTCTAGGTTTTTTTGTTTCAAATTGAAAATTTTTTCAATTTAGGCTTGACAAACGATGAGGATAGGAGTATTATTTATACAACAAAAAAGAATAAACATAAAGGAGGTTTTGTTATGAATAAGATGAAGAAGGTGTTGATGACGATGTTTGGTTTAGTGATGCTCCCCCTACTATTTGCTTGTAGTAACAATCAATCGGCTGGAATTGAAGCCATCAAGTCCAAAGGAAAATTGGTTGTAGCCCTCAATCCAGATTTTGCTCCATTTGAATATCAAAAAGTGGTTGATGGGAAAAATCAGATTGTGGGTTCAGATATCGAATTAGCCAAGGCTATCGCAACAGAACTAGGTGTCGAATTGGAACTATCTCCCATGAGTTTTGACAATGTACTGGCTAGTGTTCAATCAGGAAAAGCTGACCTTGCCATATCAGGTGTTTCTAAGACAGATGAACGGAGCAAGGTGTTCGACTTTTCAACTCCCTACTATACTTCAAAAAATAAGCTCATTGTCAAAAAATCTGATTTAGCCACTTATCAGTCTGTCAACGACTTAGCGCAGAAAAAGGTCGGAGCACAGAAAGGTTCGATTCAAGAGACGATGGCGAAAGATTTGCTACAAAATTCATCCCTCGTATCTCTGCCTAAAAATGGGAATTTAATTACAGATTTAAAATCAGGACAAGTGGATGCCGTTATTTTTGAAGAACCAGTTGCCAAGGGATTTGTGGAAAATAATCCTGATTTAGCAATCGCAGACCTCAATTTTGAAAAAGAGCAAGATGATTCCTACGCGGTCGCCATGAAAAAAGATAGCAAGGAATTGAAAGAGGCAGTCGATAAAACCATTCAAAAGTTGAAGGAGTCTGGAGAATTAGACAAACTTATTGATGATGCCTTTAAAGCATCCATTGAAAAATAGAAAGAAGGAAAAGAACATGAGTAAAGAAAAAGTAATTTTGGCCTATTCTGGCGGTTTAGACACATCAGTTGCTATTACCTGGTTAAAGAAAGACTATGATGTTGTTGCAGTTTGTATGGATGTGGGTGAAGGGAAAGACTTAGATTTCATCCATGATAAGGCTCTTAAGGTTGGGGCAGTCGAATCTTATGTCATTGATGTTAAGGACGAATTTGCTACAGATTATGTGCTAGTGGCTCTCCAGTCACACGCCTACTATGAACAAAAATACCCCTTGGTATCTGCCTTGAGCCGTCCGCTTATTTCTAAAAAATTGGTTGAAATAGCGCATCAGACAGGAGCGACTACAATTGCTCATGGTTGTACAGGTAAGGGGAATGACCAAGTGCGTTTTGAAGTATCCATTGCAGCCTTGGATCCCAATTTAAAAGTGATTGCTCCAGTTCGTGAATGGAAATGGTCTCGGGAGGAAGAAATTCATTATGCTAAGGAAAATGGGGTGCCTGTTCCTGCTGACCTTGACAATCCCTACTCTGTCGACCAAAATCTTTGGGGACGTGCCAATGAGTGTGGTATTTTGGAAAATCCATGGAATCAGGCTCCAGAAGAAGCCTTTGGTATCACATCTTCTCCAGAGGAAGCTCCAGACACGCCAGAATACATTGAGATTGAGTTTAGTGAAGGTGTTCCAGTTTCCCTCAATGGAGAAGGGCTAAAATTGGCAGATTTGATTCAAAAACTCAATGAAATAGCTGGGAAACATGGGGTCGGACGGATTGACCACGTGGAAAATCGCTTGGTGGGGATTAAATCAAGAGAAATCTATGAGTGTCCAGGGGCAGTGACCTTGCTGACAGCTCATAAGGAAATTGAGGATTTGACGCTTGTGAGAGAAGTGGCTCATTTTAAACCAATCATAGAAAATGAATTATCAAATCTCATTTATAATGCTTTGTGGTTTAGTCCGGCTACACAAGCCTTGATTGCTTATATTAAAGAGACTCAAAAAGTTGTCAATGGGACTGCAAAAGTTAAACTGTATAAGGGGAGTGCTCAGGTCGTGGCTCGGAAATCACCAAATTCACTTTACGATGAAAATTTGGCGACGTATACCAGTGCAGATACCTTTGACCAAGATGCAGCTATTGGCTTTATTAAGTTGTGGGGACTTCCAACCAAGGTTCATTCTGAGGTTCAAAAAAGCGCCAAATAGGGCGATTGGATAGAGAGGTGGATGTGATATGGCTAAGAATACAAAATTATGGGGTGGTCGTTTTGAAGGTACTGTCGAAGACTGGGTAGAGCGCTTTGGTGCGAGTATATCTTTTGACCAGAAATTAGCTAAATTTGATGTGATTGGTTCCTTAGCCCACGTTCAGATGTTGGGCCAGACGGACATTTTGAGTTTGAATGAGTCAGAAAAGATTCAAGCAGGCTTGAAAGAGCTTTTAGAAGAGCTAGAGGCAGGCCAACTTGACTTTGATATCGCAAACGAAGATATTCATATGAATATGGAAGTGTTGCTGACAGAAAAAATTGGTCCCCTTGCAGGGAAGTTACATACGGCTCGTTCTCGAAATGACCAAGTTGCGACAGATATGCACTTGTATCTCAAGGAGCAACTAGGCCATGTCCTAGATAAACTGGCTTATCTCAAGGGTGTTTTATTAGACTTGGCGGAAAATCATGTGGAGACAATCATGCCGGGCTATACCCATCTGCAACATGCTCAGCCTATTAGTTTTGCCCACCACCTGATGGCTTACTACAATATGTTTCAGAGAGACAGTGAACGTTTTGAATTTAACCAGAAGCATACAGACCTATGCCCTCTAGGTGCGGCAGCTTTGGCAGGAACGACTTTCCCCATTGATCGCCAATTGTCTAGCGATTTGCTGGAGTTTAAGCAACCTTATACAAATTCTTTGGATGCTGTTAGTGACCGCGATTTTATCTTAGAGTTTCTATCCAATGCCAGCATACTCATGATGCATATGAGCCGTTTCTGTGAAGAAATAATCAATTGGTGTAGTTTTGAGTACCAATTCATTACCTTGTCAGATACGTTTACAACAGGTTCCTCTATTATGCCCCAAAAGAAAAATCCAGATATGGCTGAGTTGATTCGAGGAAAGACTGGTAGAGTTTATGGGAATCTGTTTGGACTATTGACAGTCATGAAGTCCCTGCCCTTAGCTTATAATAAGGATTTGCAAGAGGATAAGGAAGGGATGTTTGATACGGTCGAAACGATTTTAAATTCTTTGGATGTGTTGGCCGGTATGTTATCTAGCTTGCAGGTAAATAAGGAAAAAATGCAAGAGTCGACAGAGAAGGACTTTTCAAATGCGACTGAGTTGGCAGATTATTTGGCAGGAAAAGGCTTGCCATTTAGAGAAGCTCATGAGATTGTGGGAAGATTAGTGCTAGACTCTATCAAGTCTGCTAAAAATATTCAAGATTGGACTTTGGAGGAATTACAAACCTATCATTCCCTCATTGCCGAGGATATCTATGTTTACTTGCAACCTAAAACTGCTGTTCAAAGACGAAATTCCTTGGGAGGTACAGGATTTGACCAAGTGAAATACCAGATTGCAGTTGCTAAGAAAGCGAATGAAGCTAGAAAGTGATAGATTGATAGGTTCAGAATAAGAGGTTGGTCGATTGACAGCCTCTTTCTTGTCTTCTCCAACCAAGCATGTTATAATGAATACTGCTCAAGCGACCTTCAATCGTTAAGCACACACGACCTTCAATCGTGAACTAGTCATTTCGTTTATCTTTTATTACGTCGTTAACTCGAAATGAGATGCAAGCTGAGCTTGTCTTATTTATAACCTCAATCAGTCTCCCAGACTGATTGAGCGAACTCAAGTTATGCCTGCGACTCGTTGCCTATCATATTTTCATTTTAAGATGATAGGCTAAAATGGTCTCCCAGACCATTTTACTACTAAAAGCAAACGAAATGACTATACTCAAATAAATTCTATTGAAAGTCATAGTAAATAGAATTTTGAGGGGTATAAATAAACGAATAGATGGGAGACTTACCATGAGTGATAACTCTAAAACACGTGTTGTCGTGGGGATGAGTGGTGGTGTTGATTCGTCGGTGACGGCTCTTCTTCTCAAGGAGCAGGGCTACGATGTGATCGGTATCTTCATGAAGAACTGGGATGACACAGATGAAAACGGCGTCTGTACGGCGACCGAAGATTACAAGGATGTGGCTGCGGTGGCAGACCAGATTGGCATTCCTTACTACTCTGTCAACTTTGAAAAAGAGTATTGGGACCGCGTTTTTGAGTATTTCCTAGCAGAATACCGTGCAGGGCGCACGCCAAATCCAGATGTTATGTGCAATAAGGAAATCAAGTTCAAGGCCTTTTTGGATTATGCTATGACCTTGGGGGCAGACTATGTAGCGACTGGGCATTATGCCCGAGTAGCGCGTGATGAGGATGGTACTGTTCACATGCTTCGTGGCGTGGACAATGGCAAGGATCAGACCTATTTCCTCAGCCAACTTTCGCAAGAACAACTTCAAAAAACCATGTTTCCTTTGGGACATTTGGAAAAGCCTGAAGTGCGAAAACTAGCAGAAGAAGCAGGCCTTGCGACTGCTAAGAAGAAAGACTCGACAGGGATTTGCTTTATCGGAGAAAAGAACTTTAAAAATTTCCTCAGCAACTACCTGCCAGCTCAACCTGGTCGTATGATTACAGTGGATGGACGCGATATGGGCGAGCATGCAGGACTTATGTATTATACAATCGGTCAGCGTGGCGGTCTCGGTATCGGTGGACAACACGGTGGTGACAATGCCCCTTGGTTCGTTGTCGGAAAAGACCTAAGCAAGAACATCCTCTATGTCGGCCAAGGTTTCTACCATGATTCGCTCATGTCAACCAGCCTAGAGGCTAGCCAAGTTCACTTTACTCGTGATATGCCAGAGGAATTTACGCTAGAATGCACAGCAAAATTCCGCTACCGTCAGCCTGATTCTAAGGTGACCGTCCATGTCAAAGGAGATAAGGCAGAGGTTATCTTTGCAGAACCGCAACGCGCGATTACACCAGGACAGGCAGTTGTCTTTTACGATGGCGAAGAGTGTCTAGGTGGTGGCTTGATTGATAATGCCTACCGTGACGGACAAGTTTGTCAGTACATTTAGATTGACAAATTTTCTCAATTTGCTACAATAATAACAGCAATAGAAATGATGGTCAAAGCTCATGGATGTTGCAGGCTTTTTTGTCCTGCACTTCTTTGGAGTTTTGACTGTTTTTGTGTCGTTTAAGGGAAAGGACAAGAATGACTCAGCAAGACTTTCGGACAAAAGTAGACAATACGGTTTTTGGTGTTCGGGCGACAGCTTTGATTCTTCAAAATCGCAAGCTTCTAGTCACCAAAGATAAGGGCAAGTATTACACAATTGGTGGTGCGATTCAAGTCAATGAAAGCACGGAAGACGCGGTAGTCCGTGAAGTGAGGGAAGAACTGGGTGTCAAAGCTCAAGCTGGCCAGCTAGCTTTCGTAGTTGAAAATCGTTTTGAACAGGACGGTGTTTCCTATCACAACGTTGAGTTTCATTATCTGGTGGACTTGCTTGAGGATGCCCCATTGACCATGCAGGAAGATGAAAAAACGCAGCCCTGTGAGTGGATTGAGTTGGATAATCTTGAGAATATCCAGCTAGTTCCAGCCTTTTTAAAAACAGCCTTACCAGATTGGGACGGCCAACTAAGACACATTCATCTTGAGGAATAGGAGAAAAAATGATGGTTAAGCTTATTGCCCATGTACTTGTTCATAGTGGTGATGATTATTTGCTCATTCAGCGTTCGGAAATTAAAAGAGGACAACCCAATGTTTATCCAACTTACTGGGATATTCCTGGTGGCGGGGTTGAAAAGGGTGAACTTCCGCGAGATGGAGCTCTTAGAGAATGTATTGAAGAAGCGGGAGTTAGGCTAGATAGCAGTTCGCTCAAACTTCTTCACGAAGATAGTCAACTGGATACCTCTAAGGATACGGTCTTTACTCGCTTAGTTTATAAAGCAGAGTGGGTTGGGGAGAAGCCAATTATCAGATTAGATCCTGAAGAGCATACGCACTTTAAATGGGTTACTCTGGCTCAAGCTTTAGAGGAGGAGGAGAAGTTAGTTCCTTATTTGCGAGAAATTTTTGAAAGGTTAAGAAATGACATATAATTTTACTGAAGAATACGATATTATTGTAATTGGTGCGGGACACGCTGGTGTCGAGGCTTCCTTAGCTGCTAGCCGTATGGGCTGTAAGGTCTTACTTGCGACCATCAACATTGAAATGCTGGCTTTTATGCCTTGTAACCCCTCTATCGGTGGTTCTGCCAAGGGGATCGTTGTACGTGAAGTTGATGCCCTCGGTGGCGAGATGGCCAAAACCATTGATAAGACTTACATCCAGATGAAGATGCTTAACACAGGGAAGGGGCCAGCTGTCCGTGCCCTTCGTGCGCAGGCTGACAAGGAGCTTTACTCCAAGGAAATGCGCAAGACGGTTGAAAATCAAGAAAATCTGACCCTTCGTCAGACCATGATTGATGAGATTTTGGTGGAAGATGGCAAGGTTGTCGGTGTTCGTACAGCAACTCATCAAGAGTATGCTTCCAAGGCTGTTATCGTGACGACAGGAACAGCCCTCCGTGGGGAAATTATCATCGGAGACCTCAAGTACTCATCAGGTCCTAACCACAGCCTAGCTTCTATTAACCTTGCTGACAACCTCAAGGAATTAGGACTCGAAATTGGTCGTTTCAAGACAGGAACACCTCCACGTGTCAAGGCTTCTTCTATCAATTACGATGTGACCGAGATTCAGCCAGGAGACGAAGCGCCTAATCATTTCTCATACACTTCACGTGATGAGGATTATGTCAAGGACCAAGTGCCATGCTGGTTGACCTACACCAATGGTACTAGTCATGAGATTATCCAAAACAATCTCCACCGTGCGCCTATGTTTACAGGTGTGGTCAAAGGAGTGGGACCTCGTTATTGTCCATCGATTGAAGACAAGATTGTGCGCTTTGCGGACAAGGAACGCCACCAACTCTTCCTAGAGCCAGAAGGGCGCAATACTGAGGAAGTCTATGTTCAAGGCCTATCAACTAGTCTGCCTGAGGATGTCCAACGTGAGCTGGTTCATTCTATCAAAGGTTTGGAAAATGCAGAGATGATGCGAACAGGTTATGCCATCGAGTACGATATGGTCTTGCCTCATCAGTTGCGTGCGACTCTGGAAACCAAGAAAATCTCAGGTCTATTCACTGCTGGTCAGACCAATGGAACATCAGGTTACGAAGAAGCTGCTGGCCAAGGGATTATCGCGGGTATCAATGCGGCTTTGAAAGTCCAAGGCAAGTCTGAGTTGATTTTGAAGCGTAGTGACGGTTATATTGGGGTCATGATTGATGACTTGGTGACCAAGGGGACCATTGAACCTTACCGTCTCTTGACCAGTCGTGCTGAATATCGCCTCATTCTCCGTCATGACAATGCCGATATGCGTTTGACTGAGATGGGGCGCGAGATTGGGCTTGTTGACGATGAACGTTGGGCTCGTTTTGAAATCAAGAAAAATCAATTTGAAAATGAAATGAAACGCCTAGACAGTATTAAACTCAAGCCAGTCAAGGAAATCAATGCCAAGGTTGAGGAGATGGGCTTCAAGCCGTTGACAGATGCAGTGACAGCTAAGGAATTCCTTCGCCGTCCAGAAGTTTCTTATCAAGATGTGGTGGCTTTCATCGGACCAGCAGCAGAGGACTTGGATGACAAGATTATCGAATTGATTGAAACAGAAATCAAGTACGAAGGCTATATCTCAAAAGCCATGGATCAGGTTGCCAAGATGAAACGCATGGAAGAAAAACGCATTCCAGCCAATATTGACTGGGATGATATTGATTCTATCGCGACAGAAGCCCGTCAGAAGTTCAAACTCATCAATCCAGAAACCATCGGCCAAGCCAGCCGTATTTCGGGAGTAAATCCAGCAGACATTTCTATTTTGATGGTGTATCTTGAAGGTAAAAATCGTAGTATTTCTAAAACTCTTCAAAAATCAAAATGATACGTCGTCGGCTTCGGCTCACCTAACTTAAGTTATGCTTTCGCCTAGCCTTCTAGTCTGATTTCGATTTTTATTGAGTTTTAATCTAAAAAGAAAGCATAGAAAAAACAGCTCCGTCTTCGGGGCTGTTTTCTTGCTTTATTCTTCATCTGGTGTGAGGATCATCGGGATGATAATCGGTTCACGTTCTGTATTTTCATAGAGGAAGGGGCGAATAGCGTTGACAATGGCACCATTGACAGATTGCACGCTAGCATCCTTGTTTTTTAGTGCGATACGAATTGCATTGAAGAGGATACGCTGGCTTTGGCGAATCAAGTCGCCAGACTCTCTCATGTAGACAAAGCCTCGGCTGAGGATGTCTGGACCAGATAGAATCATCTGCGATTTGAAGTCAACAGTTGCGACTGCCAGAACGACACCATCTTCAGATAAATCACGACGATCTTTGAGGACAGCAGCACCGATTTCACCGATACGATTTCCATCGACATAGATGTCTTGGGCGTTGAAATGGCCTGCGATACGAGCAGAATCAGCAGTAAGGGCAAGCACATCACCATTGCTCATGATAAAGATATTGTCCTTCTCAACACCAGTATCCACTGCTAGTCCAGCATGGACTTTTTGCATGCGGTATTCACCGTGGACAGGCATGAAGTATTTTGGCTTAATCAAGCGGAGCATGAGTTTTTGCTCTTGCTGACCACCGTGTCCAGATGTATGGATATTGTTAACCTTACCGTGGATAACTTCGACACCAGCTTCAGAAATGACGTTGATCAGCTTGTTGACGCTAGTAGTGTTTCCAGGGATTGGACTTGAAGAGAAGATAACCGTATCGCCTGGTTGGAGTTGTACCTGACGGTGGGTTCCGTTGGCGATACGAGAGAGGGCCGCCATAGGTTCACCCTGACTACCTGTACAGAGGATAAGAACCTCGCCTGCAGGGTAGTCTTTGATTTCATTTGGCTCGATAAAGGTTCCTTTAGGAGCTTTGATGTAGCCAAGATCGATTCCGTTGACAATGGCCTTTTCCATGGAACGACCAAAGACCGCGATCTTACGTCCAGTCTTAACAGCGGCTTCTGTTGCTTGCTGGAGACGGAAGATATTTGAGGCAAAGGATGCAAAGATGATACGTCCTTCAATACCTTGGATAATCTTCATGATGGACTGACCAACGACTTTTTCAGAGTTGGTAAAGGTTGGCACTTCTGCATTTGTTGAGTCAGACAGGAGACAGAGTACACCGTCTTCACCAAGGGCTGCCATACGGTGCAAATCTGCTGGTTCACCAACTGGTGTTAAGTCAAACTTGAAGTCACCCGTACAGACAATTTTCCCTTGAGGAGTATGAATGACAATCCCCAAAGGCTCTGGAATAGAGTGAGTGGTTCTAAAGAAAGTTGCCTTGAGATTTTTAAAGGTCAACTCAGTGTTGTGATTGATTTCGTAAAGTTTGGCGTTGCGCAAGAGGCCGTGTTCTTCGAGTTTCCCACGAATCAAAGCCAAGGCAAGTGGTCCGGCATAGATAGGGACATTTGCTTGCTTGAGCAGGAATGGAATCCCACCGATGTGGTCCTCGTGCCCGTGTGTGATCAAAACAGCCTTGACGCGGTCGATGTTGTCTACGATGTAGGAGTAATCAGGAATGACATAGTCGATACCCAGCAAGTCATCTTCTGGGAATTTAATCCCAGCATCGACGATGATAATCTCATCTTGGTATTCAATCCCGTATGTGTTTTTCCCGATTTCTCCCAGACCACCGATGGCAAAAACGCCAACTTCTTCAGGTTTAAGAGTATAGGCCATATTAGAACTCCGTAATTTCGAAGGCGCCAGTTTCTTTTTCGTAATCTAGCAATTTGTCAGACAAGAGTTCGATATACTCGATATTGTACTCTGGGCGATTTTCTTCGACAAGTTGGCGAGCAGCGATACGACCCTCAAGTTCTGAGCTGGCATCGATGTCTAGGTAAAGTGCGCGTGTTGTTTCACGACGTGGGCTACGTTCTTTTGTTTCTTGATAAAAAACTTTGTAAATCATATAGTTCCTTTCTATTTTACAGGTCAGCTTATTCCAAACTTTTAGCATAGATTTGCTTGATTTCATTCCATTTTGTGTCTAGATTGACCTTGATTCGTTACAATTATTTCAATTATACCACAAAATGAAAAATTAGTAAAAGACGGAAACGAGAAAGTCATGGGTCGATTCGCCGAGTAAGCGCTTGCAAAAATAAAGAAAATGTGTTATGTTGATAATGGAAGTGAAATTTATTGCTTGTCATAATTCCATATAGTTTTTAAGTCAAGGAGGTTGCCCTATGTATAACTTATTTGCTTTTGCTATCGGAGCTCGCTTGGTAGCTTTTATTGTTTTTGTTGCTTGCGTTTATGCGGGGAATCTTCTATTTGCCAAACTGGAACGACGACAAACCAAGTTCTTGTGGAAAATTACCTTTGTGACTCTCTACTCGCTTTTTCTCCTCCTCGTAACCTATGTCGTTTGGTTTGTATTTTACTTTGGATTAAATGCTTAGATGCCCCGCTTATGCTGGGGCATTTTTGTTTTGGGGTAAAAGATAGTAGATTCATGACACGAAAATTCCACCCCATCTATCAAGATGAGGCGGTCTTTGCATTTTTCTAAATGACATGACAATGGAATTTTCAGAGCTTATTATTTTTATGGGAGTCATTGTTCTGCTCAAAAATAGAGTTGAAGCATAAAAATAAAACAATACAAACAGATAGATCAATTGGTAAAGGGATAGTAGTAATGTTTAAATCATTGAGAATGCTTAGCAAACTGTAAGAGATAAAGATAATAAAATTTATCCTTCTAAAAATGTATCTTTTATCTAGCATGACTTACCAAACTTTTTACGGAGATCTTTCCCAATGGTATAACCTGCCATAAATAAAGCGATACCAACACCTACACCAAAACCACCCTTGATTTCTTGCAATTCCTTATTAGAAATTTCACGATAGTTGTTTAAATCTTTCATCATATTAATCTCCTCCTAAAAAATAACCAGCTGCCAAACCAGAACCTACAAGTGCTGTTCCACCTGCAATAGCTTTCCAAGATACTGCTACTCCAAAGATAACCAAGGGAGCGAGACCGCCATCAATATCTGATAATTCATTTTCAGATAGGGATAAAAATTGATTGTCAAGAACGTCAAAATTTGTCATTGAACTTTCCTCCTTTTTTCTTGTTCACTTTTATATTCGGAAAAGAAAAGGAAAAGTGAGCATTTTTTTGAATTTTATTTGCGAATTATTTTTTAGCTAAGTATAGGCATTTTTGTTTGGGGGCAAAGAAAATTCCCATGTGCCAGCTTTTGTAGTATAATAGTAAGCAGACAAAAAGATAGGAATGTGTTATGAAAGTATTAGCTTTTGATACGTCTAGCAAGGCTCTTTCTCTCGCTATTTTAGAGGACAAGCAGGTTCTTGCCGAGACGACGATTAATATTAAGAAAAATCACAGTATTACCCTTATGCCTGCCATCGATTTTTTGATGGCAAGTTTGGATTGGACGCCCAAGGATTTGGATCGAATCGTGGTAGCGGAAGGGCCAGGTAGCTACACAGGTTTGCGAATTGCGGTAGCAACTGCCAAGACTTTGGCTCATACTCTGAACATTGAGTTGGTTGGTATGTCTAGCCTCTTGGCTCTGGTGCCCTACCAACAAGAAGGCTTGTTCGTTCCTTTGATGGATGCGCGTCGCAACAATGTTTATGCAGGATTTTATGAAAATGCCAAACCTGTCATGCCAGAAGCGCACCTGCCTTTTGAGCGAGTGATTGAGTTAATCAAGGGTGCTAGTCAAGTAACCTTTGTCGGAGAAGTTGGCCCCTTTGTGGAGCAGATTCAAGAACACTTGCCAAGGACTAATCTCAAAGAAACCTTGCCAAATGCAGCTAATCTAGCTCTCTGGGCCTGGGACAAGGAAGCAGACTCCTTGCATGATTTTGTGCCGAATTACCTCAAACGAGTCGAGGCTGAGGAAAACTGGCTCAAGAACCACACTGAATCTGGCGAGTCCTACATTAAACGCCTATGATAGAAATCAAACGAATCCAACAGCAACCTGACTTGGCTCAAGCCATCTACGCTGTGATGGCAGCTGTTTACCCAGTCAGTCCTTGGACGCTGGAACAAATCCAAGCAGATCTGTCCCAAGACCAGACTTGGTATGTTCTGGCTTATGATGGGGCCGAAGTGATTGGATTTCTAGCTGTGCAGGAAAATATCTTTGAAGCAGAAGTCCTGCAAATCGCTGTCAAAGGAGCCTATCAGGGTCAGGGAATTGCGTCAGCCTTGTTTGCTCAATTGCCGACAGACAAGGAGATTTTCCTCGAAGTCAGAAGGTCAAATCAACGAGCGCAAGCATTTTACAAGAAAGAAAAGATGGCGGTCATCGCTGAGCGCAAGGCCTACTACCATGATCCAGTCGAGGACGCCATCATCATGAAGAGAGAAATAGATGAAGGATAGATATATTTTAGCATTTGAGACATCCTGTGATGAGACCAGTGTCGCCGTCTTGAAAAACGACGATGAGCTCTTGTCCAATGTCATTGCTAGTCAAATTGAGAGTCACAAACGTTTTGGGGGCGTAGTGCCTGAAGTAGCCAGTCGTCACCATGTCGAGGTCATTACAGCCTGCATCGAGGAGGCGTTGGCAGAAGCAGGGATTACCGAAGAGGACGTGACAGCTGTGGCTGTTACCTATGGACCAGGCTTGGTCGGAGCCTTGCTAGTTGGCTTGTCAGCTGCTAAGGCCTTTGCTTGGGCACATGGACTTCCACTCATCCCTGTTAACCACATGGCTGGTCACCTCATGGCAGCTCAGAGCGTGGAGCCTTTGGAGTTTCCCTTGCTAGCCCTCTTGGTCAGCGGTGGACACACAGAGTTGGTTTATGTTTCTGAGGCGGGTGACTACAAGATTGTTGGAGAAACGCGAGATGACGCGGTTGGTGAGGCCTATGATAAGGTCGGCCGTGTCATGGGCTTGACCTATCCTGCAGGTCGTGAGATTGACGAGCTAGCTCATCAGGGACAGGATATTTATGATTTTCCTCGTGCCATGATTAAGGAAGATAATCTGGAGTTTTCATTCTCAGGTTTGAAATCGGCTTTTATCAATCTTCACCACAATGCCGAGCAAAAGGGAGAAAGCTTGTCCACAGAGGATTTGTGTGCTTCCTTCCAAGCAGCTGTCTTGGATATTCTTATGGCAAAAACTAAGAAGGCTTTGGAGAAATACCCTGTTAAAACCCTTGTCGTGGCAGGTGGCGTGGCAGCCAATAAAGGCCTCAGAGAACACCTAGCAACTGAAATCACAGATGTCAAGGTCATCATTCCACCTCTGCGTCTTTGCGGAGACAATGCAGGTATGATTGCCTATGCCAGCGTCAGCGAGTGGAACAAAGAAAACTTTGCAAACTTGGACCTCAATGCCAAACCAAGTCTCGCTTTTGATACTATGGAATAAAATGGAGTCTGTCTGATTACAATCAACAGACTTTTTTCTCTTTCCTGAATGTGTTATAATAGTTCATGCTGTGGCTGGAGCCTTTTCAGCCCATTTATTAAGACAATATGAGGAGAAAGATGAAAGAAAAAGGATTCTGGGAGGGGGCACAGGCAGCCATGCCAACGGCCCTTGGTTATGTCAGTATTGGCCTTGCCTGTGGGATTATTGGTGCGCCCTATGTGACACCTGTAGAGATGGGCTTGATGAGCCTCTTTGTTTATGCTGGGAGTGCCCAGTTTGCCATGTTGGCACTGATTGCGGTTCAAGCTCCTGTGGCAGCTATTGCTATGACGGTTTTTCTAATCAATTTGCGTCTCTTTTTGTTGAGCTTGCATGCGTCAACCTATTTCCGTCATACCAGTCTCTGGCAAAATATCGGTATGTCTAGCCTCTTGACAGATGAGACTTACGGCGTTTTGATGGGTGAATTGGCCCATACAGACAAGGTCAATCCTATGTGGATGCACGGAAACAATCTCAACAGCTATGTGGCTTGGTTTGTGGGGACAGTGGTTGGAACAGCTCTAGGTGCCCTGCTGCCAAATCCAGAAATCTTTGGGCTGGACTTTGCTTTGGTTGGGATGTTCATCGGGATTTTTGCTTCGCAATTCCAGATTATGCAAAGACGGATTCCTGTCCGCAATCTGCTCATTATCCTAGCAGTTGTTGCGGTGTCCTTCTTTTTACTCTTAACAGTGGTGTCTCAGTCGCTAGCTGTTCTGTTTGCGACGCTACTTGGTTGTACAATGGGGGTGGTTTTAGATGGTCAGTAAGTATCTTTTATTAGCAGTTATTTTCTCTGGCTTGGTGACTTGGATTCCCCGTATGATTCCCTTCATCTTGGTCAAGTATAAGGGTTTGCCTGCAATCGTTGAGCGTTTTTTGAAGTTCTTGCCCGTTTCTATTATCTTTGCCTTGATTCTTTCAAGCGTAGTGACAGGCAAGGTTGGCAGCCTTCCTCAAATCAAATGGCTGGACTTCTTAGCTGTCTTTCCAACAGCTTGGGTAGCCTTTCGCTACCGCAATCTAGTCGGAACAGTTCTCTTTGGAGTGGTCTTGATTGCAGTCTTGCGTTTGGCCTTTTAATACTCTTCGAAAATCTCTTCAAACCACGTCAGCGTCGCCTTACCGTAGGTATATGTAACTGACTTCGTCAGTCTTATCTCCAACCTCAAAACAGTGTTTTGAGCAACCTGCGGCTAGCTTCCTAGTTTGCTCTTTGATTTTCATTGAGTATAAATCAGCCATAAAGAAAACCTATCACAGAGATAGATATCATATAATGGCGTAAATGCTCTTTTTCTGTTAAGATTATAAGGTATTCTATTTTGGAGGAAATGACATGAAAAAAATCGTTAAATACTCATCTCTTGCTGCCCTAGGGCTTGTTGCTGCAGGTGTTCTAGCAGCTTGCTCAGGTGGTGCTAAGAAAGAAGGAGAAGCAGCTAGCAAGAAGGAAATTATCGTTGCAACCAATGCTTCACCAAAACCATTCAACTATGAAGAAAATGGTGAATTGACTGGTTACGAAATTGAAGTGGTTCGCGCTATCTTTAAAGACTCTGACAAGTATGATGTCAAGTTTGAGAAGACAGAGTGGTCAGGAGTCTTTGCAGGACTTGACGCTGACCGTTACCAAATGGCCGTTAACAACATCAGCTACACTAAAGAACGCGCGGAGAAATACCTTTATGCAGCCCCAACTGCTAAAAACCCTAACGTTCTTGTAGTGAAAAAAGACGACTCTAGCATCAAATCGCTTGATGATATCGGTGGAAAATCAACAGAAGTTGTTCAAGGGACAACATCTGCTAAACAGTTAGAAGACTACAACAAGCAACACTCAGATAATCCAACTGTCCTTAACTATACTAGAGCAGACTTCCAACAAATCATGGGACGCTTGAGCGATGGTCAGTTTGACTACAAGATTTTTGATAAAATCGGTGTTGAAACAGTCATCAAGAACCAAGGCTTGGACAACTTGAAAGTCATTGAACTTCCAAGCGACCAACAACCTTACGTTTACCCACTTCTTGCTAAAGGTCAAGATGAGTTGAAAACATTTGTAGACAAACGTATCCAAGAACTCTACAAAGACGGAACGCTTGAAAAATTGTCTAAACAATTCTTCGGAGACACTTATCTACCAGCAGAAGCTGATATTAAATAATTTCTTGAAGTCATCCATTCTGCATAAGGTGGATGATTTCTCAGTTTTTAGGGATATAGTTTTAAACTATATATCTGGCTATCTAATAACAATTTGTGAAATCAAACAAATTGTGAGATACTAGTACGGTATTATTTTTAAGGAGAAAGAATCATGAAAATTAAAAAATGGCTTGGTGTAGCAGCCCTTGCTACAGTCGCAGGTTTGGCTCTTGCAGCTTGCGGAAACTCAGAAAAGAAAGCAGACAATGCAACAACTATTAAAATTGCAACTGTTAACCGTAGCGGTTCTGAAGAAAAACGTTGGGACAAAATTCAAGAATTGGTTAAAAAAGACGGTATTACTTTGGAATTTACAGAGTTCACAGACTACTCACAACCAAACAAGGCAACTGCTGATGGCGAAGTAGATTTGAACGCTTTCCAACACTATAACTTCTTGAACAACTGGAACAAAGAAAACGGAAAAGACCTTGTAGCGATTGCAGATACTTACATCTCTCCAATCCGCCTTTACTCAGGTTTGAATGGAGGCGACAACAAGTACACTAAAGTAGAAGACATCCCAGCAAACGGAGAAATCGCTGTACCGAACGATGCTACAAACGAAAGCCGTGCGCTTTACTTGCTTCAATCAGCTGGCTTGATTAAATTGGATGTTTCTGGAACTGCTCTTGCAACAGTTGCTAACATCAAAGAAAATCCAAAGAACTTGAAAATCACTGAATTGGACGCTAGCCAAACAGCTCGTTCATTGTCATCAGTTGACGCTGCCGTTGTAAACAATACCTTCGTTACAGAAGCAAAATTGGACTACAAGAAAGCACTTTTCAAAGAACAAGCTGATGAAAACTCAAAACAATGGTACAACATCATCGTTGCGAAAAAAGATTGGGAAACATCACCTAAGGCTGATGCTATCAAGAAAGTGATCGCAGCTTACCACACAGATGACGTGAAAAAAGTTATCGAAGAAACATCAGACGGTTTGGATCAACCAGTTTGGTAATAAGAAACAGGGAGGTGGGAGAGAAAATTCCACCTCTTGCTTTTGTATAGAGCATGGATTGTAAAGAAGACTATAGGTTCATAGAAAGGTAGAGAGAATATGGTTTTTCCTAGTGAACAAGAACAGATTGAAAAATTTGAAAAGGATCATGTGGCCCAGCATTATTTTGAGGTTTTGCGCACCTTGATTTCTAAGAAATCGGTTTTTGCCCAGCAGGTGGGTCTCAAAGAAGTTGCCAACTATCTGGGTGAGATTTTCAAGCGTGTTGGAGCTGAAGTGGAGATTGATGAGACTTATACAGCGCCCTTTGTCATGGCGCATTTCAAGAGTTCGCGTCCAGATGCTAAGACCTTGATTTTCTATAACCACTATGACACTGTGCCAGCGGACGGGGATCAGGTGTGGACGGAGGATCCTTTTACTCTTTCGGTGCGCAATGGTTTCATGTATGGGCGTGGGGTCGATGACGACAAGGGTCATATCACAGCTCGTTTGAGTGCTTTGAGAAAATACATGCAGCATCATGATGATCTGCCTGTCAATATCAGTTTTATCATGGAGGGAGCGGAGGAATCGGCTTCGACAGACCTAGATAAGTATCTGGAAAAACATGCGGACAAACTCCGTGGTGCAGATTTGTTAGTTTGGGAACAAGGGACCAAGAATGCCTTGGAGCAGTTAGAAATTTCTGGTGGAAATAAAGGAATTGTGACCTTTGATGCCAGGGTGAAAAGCGCTGATGTCGATATCCACTCTAGTTATGGTGGGGTTGTGGAATCAGCTCCCTGGTACCTCCTTCAAGCCTTACAGTCTCTTCGTGCCGCAGATGGGCGTATCTTGGTTGAAGGTTTGTACGAAGAAGTTCAAGAACCAAACGAACGGGAATTGGCTTTGGTGGATACCTACGCCCAACGAAATCCAGGGGAAATCAGCCAGATTTATGGTTTGGAATTGCCTCTCTTACAAGAGGATCGCGCAGCCTTTCTAAAACGTTTCTTTTTCGAGCCAGCTCTTAATATCGAAGGGATTCAGTCAGGTTATCAAGGACAAGGAGTCAAAACGATTTTGCCAGCAGAAGCCAGCGCTAAGCTAGAGGTTCGTTTGGTTCCTGGCCTAGAACCGCATGATGTTCTGGAAAAAATTCGGAAACAGCTAGACAAAAATGGCTTTGATAAGGTAGAATTATACTATACCTTGGGAGAGATGAGCTATCGAAGCGATATGAGCGCGCCAGCCATTCTTAATGTGATCGAGTTGGCCAAGAAATTCTATCCACAGGGCGTTTCAGTCTTGCCGACGACAGCGGGGACAGGGCCTATGCATACGGTCTTTGATGCCCTAGAGGTGCCAATGGTGGCCTTCGGTCTAGGAAATGCCAATAGTCGAGACCACGGTGGAGATGAGAATGTGCGAATCGCCGATTATTACACCCATATTGAATTAGTAGAGGAGCTGATTAGAAGCTATGAGTAGAGATATTATCAAGTTAGATCAGATCGATGTGACTTTTCATCAGAAGAAGAGAACCATCACAGCGGTCAAGGATGTGACCATTCATATCCAAGAAGGGGATATCTACGGAATCGTTGGATATTCTGGAGCAGGGAAATCAACCCTTGTTCGGGTGATTAACCTCTTGCAAAAACCATCTGCAGGGAAAATTACCATTGACGACGATGTGATTTTTGATGGCAAGGTGACCTTGACGGCCGAGCAGTTGCGTCGTAAACGTCAAGATATTGGAATGATTTTCCAGCATTTTAACCTGATGAGCCAGAAGACTGCAGAGGAGAACGTAGCCTTTGCCCTTAAACACTCTGGACTCAGCAAGGAAGAAAAGAAGGCTAAAGTAGCTAAGTTGTTGGACTTGGTTGGCTTGGCAGACCGTGCTGAAAACTACCCTTCACAATTATCTGGAGGACAAAAACAGCGTGTGGCCATTGCGCGTGCCTTGGCAAATGATCCAAAAATCTTGATTTCAGATGAGTCAACTTCTGCCCTTGACCCTAAGACAACCAAGCAGATTTTGACCTTGTTGCAAGATTTGAACCAAAAATTAGGCTTGACTGTTGTCTTGATTACGCATGAAATGCAGATTGTCAAAGACATTGCCAATCGTGTGGCAGTCATGCAGGATGGGCATTTGATTGAAGAGGGTAGTGTTCTTGAAATCTTCTCAGATCCTAAACAACCTTTGACTCAAGACTTTATCTCAACAGCTACAGGTATTGACGAAGCCATGGTCAAGATTGAGAAGCAAGAAATCGTGGAACACTTGTCTGAAAACAGTC
>JAWHFN010000002.1:0-43359 GCA_032565555.1 Streptococcus mitis
CCGCTGTTTTTTCAGGATTGTTCATATATCCTTTTGAAACAGCTGGCCCAGAAACAATGATTTCTCCCTGTTCGCCATTTGGCAATTTATTGCCGTCCTCGTCAATGATAAAGGTTGGAGAATCAGCCTTGGTATAGCCGATTGGTAGACGTTTGAGAGTCGCTAGCATCTCATCTGTCACGGCAACTGCTGACAGGGCCACTGTCGCTTCTGTTGGACCGTAAGCATTGATAATACGGGCATTTGGGAAACGCTCGCGCAGTTTTTGAGCTGTTTTGACCGTCAATTCTTCACCATCAAAGTAGAAATGCGTGATGTCAGGCATTTTCTTACTATTAAAGTCTTCAGACAACATGGCCATATCTGCAAAAGAAGGGGTTGATGTCCAGATAGCGATTGGCAATGAAAAGATGGTCGCAAAGAGTTGCTTAAAGTCCTGAGTGATGGCTGAAGGAAGAGCAAAAAGCGTACCACCTAATGCCAAGGTTGGCGCCCAGTACATGACGGACAGGTCAAATGAATAAGGTGGCTGAGCCAGCATTTGCGGACGACTTGGCGTCGCAAATTCCTTGTCCGTAATCATCCAGTTGGTAAAGCTGAGGAGGTTATCATGTGAAATCTGCACTCCCTTAGGCTTACCAGTCGTACCAGAAGTAAAGATAATGTAGTAGTTATCATCGCCCTTGACTGGATGCGTGATCTCATAGCTAGTCCCTTGAGCAAAGGCTTCTTGAACCTGAGCTAGAGTCATCATTGGCGTAGAAATCTGCTCCAATGGAAAATCTGAGATGGCAATAATCAAGCTTGGCTCTGCTACTTCTAAAATAGCCGAAACTCTCTCCAAGGCCGAATGGCTATCAATCGGAATGTAGGCATGACCTGACTTAGTCAGTGCTACAAATGTTGCCAACATTTCATATTCTTGGCCACCAAAAACGACCACAGGAGACTTCTCAGGCAAGCCTAGTTGGTCAATGGCTGCAGCCAAACTATCCGAATCAGCCTTTAAATCTCCATAAGTGTGTTCCTGCCCCAAAACATTGTAAACAGGATAGCTAGGCTGTGTCTGAGCAAAATGCTCTATGGTTTCAATCATATCTACTATTGGTTTATGTGACACAATAGGAATTCTCCTTCAAGTTAAAATTCATTATAGATAAAGCTTCCTTGACCCTGACCAAGATAGCTAAAGAAGTAAAGCAGCCCCAGAAAGATAAGAAAATACAAGGCTGTCCGACCAAGAAAGAGGTACAATTCTTTTCTCTGTTTCATCAAGAAAAACCATTCATTTCTGTAATTTTTGCTAAATAAGATAGACTCTTACTATAGTATTTTTCTACTATTGTACCACTTTCTAGGGTAATTTTTCAATTGTTTGCCGTACATTTTCACTAGATTTCAGTTTATTTTAAGAATTATGCGGTTTTTCTATGTATATTTCAAATAGAGTGATCCTGGGCAAAAACTCAATTTCAGTAGAAAATGAAGGGAATCTTTCCATAATAAAACGCACAATATCAAGTTTTTCAACACCTGATACTATGCGCTTTTCTAATTTTTCAAGACTTTTTAACCAGTCTCTCATTTAAAATAATCTCGTCTGATATAAATTAAAATAGCTTCTATCATCAGACAAATGGCTGATAGCCAAAAACTGATGCTAATACCAAAACTCTCAGTAATATAGCTCATTAGCAAAACAAATACTGAAAATGCTAATGTCGAAATCACTTCAAGAACGGAATAGACATTAACCAAGTTATTTTCCTCTACTGTTTCCTGAAGAAATACAGTTTCAGGAACTTCTTTTAGCTGCGATAACATACCAACTAAAGCTGAAAATAATAAAAACATCTGTGCGTTTGGAAAATATAGAATAGTCAGTGTCACTATTGCCATAGCTACAAGAGGAAAAAGAATACTTTCCCATTTAGCAGCAAGGAACTTTTCAGATAGCCTAAAAGCAATTAAGCCACTAATTATAATACCAATAGAGTATGCTGTATTAGAATATCCCCAGTAACTTTCCGTTTTATTTAATAACTCAGTTACAAAAACAAGTATAATGGAAGAAACCCAAATAGTATTTGAAAAAATTTCCAATAAATTTGCTGATACAAAAAGTCTTAATCTAGGATCTCTAGCAACTAACTTCCAACCTTTGAGCAAAATTTCAAGATTAGTTTCTGACTCTAACACCTCCACTTCAGCCTTAGGAAGAAATAACATCAAAAAGCTAGAAATTATATACAACATTAAAATTATAAACGTGGTAGGTAAAAGACCAATTGTTGCAAACAAGAGTCCACCTAATCCCCAACCCACTAACTGAACAGCTTCACCACTCATTGATAAGGCTGAATTAGCCTTACCCAAATCGGTCGCATAGCGTGGCACAATAGCATAGGAAACAGGTGCTGCAAAACCATCTAATATTGAAATTGCAACAACAAATAGATAGGTTACCAAAGGCGCTACTGATTGCATTAGTATAAACATCCCTACCAGTATCGCCAATAATATAGTCTTTCCAAATTGGGATAAAGATAAAACTCTATTTAGCGCTATCCTTTTAGTAACTAAAGGAACTAAAAGACTCGCAACAAAAGAGGATATCCCTATTAAAATGGGAACTAGTGATGTGGCAATTACTGATTTTGAAATAATGTATATGTTAGCAATGATTGTTACTCTAAAGAAAATATCTGCTAAATTTGCAAACAATTGAGAGACTAACAACTTGATAAATGAATTAGACATATAGCTCTCCTATCTTAGTTGCCAACTTTGGAATTAAAATTTGATTTTTAATATTTTAGCATAAAATAGCAGAAAATAAAAGTGAGATTTTTCACATGAAAAAGCCTGAGATACTCATCTCAAGCTCTATCAACATAATTGTTTTCTAGATTAGAAAAGTGAGAATACAAGCACGGCCAAGGCTGCACCGATAACAGGTCCCACAACAGGAATCCAAGCGTAAGACCAATCTCCGTCTCCCTTGTTTGAAATTGGAAGGATACTGTGCATGATACGAGGTCCAAGGTCACGTGCAGGGTTCAAGGCATAACCTGTTGTCCCACCTAGTGATAGACCGATACCGACAATCAAAGTCCCCACCGCAAATGTTCCGATTCCTGCTTGAAGGTCATAAAGTCCCAAAGCAAAGATTGTTAATACCAATACAAAAGTTCCAAGGATTTCACTAATCAAGTTTGATACAGTATCTTTGATGGCCGGTCCTGTGCTGAAAGTAGCCAAAATATTGCCTGCATTTTCTTCTACCTCATAATGCGGTTTGAATTGCAACCAAACCAAAATCTGACCCAGCATAGCCCCTGCGAACTGGGCTAAGATATAAGGCAAAACGGAAGCCCAAGGCAAACCACCTTTCAAGGCCACACCAATGGTCACAGCTGGGTTTAAATGAGCTGGACTGAGCTTGCCTGATACAAATACTGCAACCGCAACTGCAATCCCCCAACCCATGGTAATCACAATCCAACCTGAGCTGTTGCTCTTGGTTTTAGGAAGAACCACACCAGCAACAACACCATTTCCTAGAAGAATCAGGATTAAAGTCCCCAAAAATTCTCCAAATAATTCATTCATCATCTTTCTGTCTCCATCAAAAAGAAGGGGCGGGCGACAAGGAGTCCTGCCCCCCACCTCTTTTATTTTTTCTTAATTTTTTAATTCTGCTAAATCGTTGTTAGCGAGAGCTGCTTCGACATCCGCACGGTAGCCTGCTTTCTCATCTTCTGTCCAATCATAGAATCGTCCCATTTCATCCAAAACTGGCTCAACGATGCTATCCAAACTATCACGCATAAAGAGCATATGGTTGGTACGACGAAGAAGGAAATCAACTGGGCTCAGAGCCAACTCGTTGCGCATTGCATAGTGAAGTGATAAAGTATCTGCCAAGCTGAGTCCTGGCGCTTGTTCCAGACTATGAGCAAGAGCAAAGACCTTCGGTGCATTTGAACCGTAAAGATTTGCTAGGTAATGAGCTTCCTTGCTATCCAAACCACGTGACACTCCAAGTTGCGCAAAGGCTTCGATTTCTGAGTCCACATTTGCTGGGTTCAATTCTCCACCTGAAACAGGGTAAGTCTTAGAGTTGATCAGTTTAAAGCTGCGGTCAAATTCTGCTTTGAGGATGTCAACCACGCGCTCCATAGCTCCCTCAGCCATCTTACGGTAGTCTGTGATTTTACCACCAGCAAGGGTCAAGAGGCCATTGTCATCTCGGTCCAAGCTCGAACCACGTGAAACTGCAGATGGGTCCAAATGTTTCTCAGAGGTACTGCTTTCAAGCTTGCTAACAGCAGCCTCTACATCTTCACGAGTTTTTTCTTTAGAGAGGTAAGATTCAACAGTCGCAATCAAGTTGTTAAAGCTTTCATCACTGATGGTTCCGTTATTTCCTCCATTGTAGTCAGAAGCGCTATTGCCTGCGATCAATGGACGAAGACCTGCCCAGCTGCTTTCGATATCATCAATGGTGATGTGAGCTTCTGGGAAGCGGTTATTGACAATGCCAAGTAGATAATCTACATCTTCCTGCGTCACTTTTGGATGTTCCAAATCCCCTGTGTAGTCTGTATCAGTTGTACCGAAGTAGGTCTTGTTTTCACGTGGAAGAACAAAGACCATACGACCGTCACCCAAACCTGTGTCAAAGTAAACTGGCTGTGAAACCTTGATCTTGCTTAAGTCCACTACCAGGTGAACTCCCTTAGTTGGACGCATTTGTGAGAATTGAGTTCCCTTATTAGACAAATTGCGTACCTTGTCGCTCCAAGGACCTGTTGTATTGATAACCAGACGAGCCTTGATTTCAAATGCTTGGTCTGTCAAGAGATCACGAGCTACAACACCTGTAATCTTGCCACTTTCGTCAAAGAGGAAGCCTTCTGCCTTCACGTGGTTAGCAATGAGAGCACCGTCTTGGTTGGCACGTTTGATGTTTTCAATCACGAGACGTGCATCGTTGTTACGGAAGTCAAGGTAAACCCCACCTCCTACCAAACCTTCTTTCTTCAAGTTTGGCTGACGTTCCAAGACTTCTTCCTTGCTCAAAACCTTGTTTGCAGCTGGTGTGTTGTTAACTCCTGCCAAAAGGTCGTACAAATCCATGGCTACTTTGAGACGGAAGAGGCTAAAGGTCGCTCCATCTTCATCGTAAACTGGCAAGAGCATTGGGTCCGGTTTTGGAATGTGTGGTGCGATTTGTTGAACCACTGCACGTTCAGAAACCGTATCTGATACCACTTCTACATCAAATTGCTTAAGGTAACGTAGTCCTCCGTGAACCAATTTTGTTGAACGGCTGGATGTTCCTTCTGCGAAGTCCTGCATTTCAATCAAACCAGTATCTAGACCACTAGCTGCTGCCTGTAAAGCTACACCAGCCCCTGTGATTCCTCCACCGATAATCAAGAGGTCCAGGGTACGTTCCTGCATTTTTTGAATTGATAATTCACGTGTTTTCTTTGAAAATTCCATATTTACACACTTTCTAACTGAGTCGCTTTATTCTTCCAGTATTATACTCTTCGAAAATCAAATTCAAACCACGTCAGCGTTGCCTTACCGTACTCAAGTACAGCTTGCGGCTAGCTTCCTAGTTTGCTCTTTGATTTTCATTGAGTATTAGTCGTCTACTTCCGCAAAGACTTGGGTTGCTTTCACAGCTTTCTTCCAGCCCTTGTAGAGTTGTTCCTTGCGAGATTCGTTCATAGATGGCTCAAAGAGTTCTCCTGTCTCGTTCAAGAGTTTCAACTCATCCAAGTCTTTCCAGTAACCTACTGACAAACCTGCTAGGAAGGCTGCTCCTAGAGCTGTTGTTTCCAAGTTTTTGGCGCGTGCAATATCGATTCCCAAAATATCAGCTTGGAACTGCATGAGGAAGTTATTCATAGCTGCACCACCGTCTACTTTCAAGACTTGGATAGCTGTTTGAGAATCCACCTGCATCGTATCGATAATATCACGCACTTGATAAGCAATAGATTGAAGAGTTGCCTTGATAAAGTCTTCCTTACTTGTTCCACGAGTCAAACCAAAGACAGAACCGCGAGCATTTTGGTTCCAGTATGGTGCTCCTAGTCCTGTAAAGGCTGGAACTACATAAACTTCATCATCATTGTGAGAATCACGAGCGTATTTTTCAGATTCTGGTGAATTTTCAACCATGCGAAGACCATCACGAAGCCACTGAATAGCACTTCCTGCGATGAAGATAGAACCTTCCAAGGCATAGTAAACCTTGCCGTTGATTCCATAACCAATCGTTGTCAAAAGATTGTTCTCAGACAACTGCATCTCTTCACCAGTGTTCATGATGATGAAAGATCCTGTTCCATAAGTATTCTTGACCATACCTGGTTCAAAGGCCAACTGTCCAAATAGGGCTGCTTGTTGGTCCCCAGCCATACCTGAGATTGGCACTTGTCCACCGTAGAAATGGAATGGAGCTGTCTTACCATAGATTTCAGAGTTAGAACGAACTTCCGGAAGCATAGCCTTAGGAATGTTGAGAATTTCCAAAATCTCATCATCCCATTTGAGTTCTTTAATGTTATAAAGCATGGTACGGGCTGCATTTGAGTAGTCCGTCACGTGAGCCGCACCGTCAGTCAATTTCCAAACCAACCAAGTATCAATGGTACCAAAGAGCAACTCTCCCTTTTCTGCTCGCTCTTGAGCACCTTCAACATGGTCCAAAATCCAACGAACCTTAGTTGCTGAGAAGTAAGCATCAATGATCAAACCAGTCTTTTCATGGAATTTTTCCACATAACCTTGGCTTTTTAGTTGTTCAGCCAAAGGTGCTGTCTGACGAGATTGCCAAACGATGGCATTGTAGATTGGCAGTCCTGTTTTCTTATCCCAGACGACCGTTGTTTCACGCTGGTTGGTAATCCCGATTGCTTCGATTTGGTTTGGCTTGACACCACTTTCGATGAAAGCACCCGCGATAACTGACTGAACAGAGTTCCAAATTTCATTAGCATTGTGCTCAACCCAACCTGCTTGAGGAAAAATCTGAGTAAACTCTTTTTGACTCGAGCTAACTTTTTCTCCTTTTTTATTAAAGATAATGGCACGAGAACTTGTTGTTCCCTGGTCAATAGCCATGATGTATTTTTCTTGTGACATGTGATGTCCTCCTCATAATGATCTTGAGGATGTCTCCTCTTTACAGTAACTAGTATACAAAATAAAGCGCTTTCTTGTTCATCAACTTTTTTTAATTTTTAAAAAAACATGAGGAGATTGTGCGAATTTCACAAAAAGGCCTGGAACAACCAAGCCTTTTAAGTGAATAATAATTGACGAATCGCTGCCAAATCCTCCATATCCAAATCATTTTTTAAATAATAGACTGGTGTTTGTTCCTTCTTATGAATCGGGTTATTGGTAACCAGCAGATCATAATGCCGACTAGGATCATAGGCTTCAATGGTAATAAAACGATTATATTCCAAATACCGTTTCAAAATGGCTGCCATCCTTGAAAAGACAAGAAAACCAGATGTCAAATCCAGACCAATCCGCATATGCTGACCACCATTTTCAGCCATATATTCTATCAACTGGAGCCATTCCCAGAGAATTTTCTTATCTAGATCTGTCCCCTGCTGAAAGGCAGGTAAAGCATGAAAAATCTCCGCCGCCGTCTCCTTAAAATCATGTTCCATCAGCAAATAAGGATGACGATTCCCTAACTGGTACTTATAGCGGTCCTGTAAAATATAGCCCTTATAGAGATAGACTTGAGCACAAAGCTGGCTGAGTTCATAGGTGACATGGTCCTCTGTATAGTCCCCCAATAGTTCCTTCTTCTTCATTTCTTGAATCAATTGCGTCAGCAAATCTGCCAACTGTCCTCCAAAACCAAGGATATACTCCATAGTATGAAGAGGAAGAATGCGATGAGATAGGAGGAAAGAGAAGAATATCATCATCTCCCCATCCTCAGTTCCTAGAGGAAGGTGTTGCCCGGCAAAAAAGGAAGGAGCCTTTCGATGCAAACGAAGATAGAAAATATTGTCAAAATACCCTCGCATTTTCTCTTCTATCACTTGGAACTGACAGGCATTAACCCGAAGACGTTGTTGACTGATATGAGCCCAGAGAACCAAGTCTAACTTCTGCCCCGAAGACAAACTCGCACCGCAGATTTCTTCTAGTGTAGCAATTTCCTGCTTTCTCTCTGGTTTCTGCATGTGGCCTTCCCATTCCTGACTGGACCAGACCTTGCGGAAAAGACAGAAATAGAAATAGCGAATCTGATGCTCTGGACCTCGCCAACGTCCATTTTGGATGGATAAATCAAATTCTGACAAAATCTGATTTAAACCAGCTAAGTGGCGACCAAGCGTAGCCTCACTAATCATCAATTCTTGAGCCAGCTGATGGGCTAAAAACTGTTCGTGGTAGAGAAGATAGACCAAAATCTGATATTTAACAGCATTCTCCAAAAACAAGCTCCGAATATCTCTCCCCTTGGTAGCTGCACCGATCGACAGGCGCAGATTTTCATCTTCTAAGGAGATGTTCAGCTCTAAGCCACTATCCAAAGCCTTTTCATTAAGAAGGGTGACATATTTGGTTAGAGTTGCTTTTGAAAATCCTGTTTCCTCCATTACAGCCTTGACAGTCGTCTGAGACTCTTGTAATAGAAAGGAAAGGATTGAAAATTGGCCAGATTCGGCCTTTTCCATCAAATCTCCTAAATACATTTGTTACCCCTTTCATTTTCTACCTTAAGCATAGCATAAATCTTACAAATGCTGAAATAATCTGTTTCTCTTTTTATTTACCTGCTGATTTCCTGATCCATTATCCTGAAAATCAGCAAACACACGGCTCCCCCTTTGGGCTTTTTTATGCTAAAATAGTAGCTATGGATAAAATTATTAAAACTATATCAGAAAGCGGAGCCTTTCGTGCTTTTGTCCTTGACAGCACAGAAACCGTCCGTACTGCTCAAGAAAAACACCAAACCCAAGCTAGCTCAACTGTAGCGCTTGGTCGAACTCTTATCGCCAGCCAGATTCTCGCAGCCAATGAAAAAGGAAATACCAAACTTACAGTTAAGGTGCTGGGATCTAGCTCTCTAGGTGCTATCATCACCGTCGCTGATACCAAGGGGAACGTCAAAGGTTACGTTCAAAATCCAGGTGTTGACATCAAAAAGACTGCAACTGGTGAAGTCCTAGTCGGACCTTTTGTTGGAAATGGTCAATTCCTCGTTATCACAGACTACGGTACTGGAAATCCTTACAACTCTATGACTCCCCTCATCTCTGGGGAAATCGGTGAAGACCTTGCCTTTTACCTGACTGAAAGTCAACAGACCCCTTCAGCAGTCGGTCTCAATGTCCTTTTAGACGAGGAAGACAAGGTAAAAGTTGCAGGTGGTTTCCTAGTTCAAGTCTTGCCGGGAGCCAAGGAAGAAGAGATTGCTCGCTTTGAAAAACGCATCCAAGAAATGCCAGCTATCTCAACCCTTCTAGAAAGTGAAGAC
The DNA here is from genome assembly GCA_032565555.1 of Streptococcus mitis. Lineage (GTDB taxonomy): Bacteria > Bacillota > Bacilli > Lactobacillales > Streptococcaceae > Streptococcus > Streptococcus mitis_DM. Next base: position 9,542 of record JAWHFN010000002.1, read on the forward strand.
CATATCGAAGCCCTCCTCAAGGCAATCTACGGTGACGAGGCCTACAAGCGTCTTTCTGAAGAAGAAATCCGTTTCCAATGTGACTGTAGCCATGATCGCTTTATGAACGCTCTTGCTAGCCTTCCAAGTTCAGACTTACAGGAAATGAAAGAGGAAGACCACGGGGCAGAAATCACTTGTCAATTCTGCCAAACTACTTACAACTTTGATGAAAACGACCTGGAGGAACTCATTCGTGACAAATCTTAATACACCTTTTATGATTGGCAATGTTGAGATTCCCAATCGTACCGTTTTAGCGCCTATGGCTGGCGTGACCAACTCAGCCTTTCGTACCATTGCAAAGGAGCTCGGAGCTGGGCTCGTTGTCATGGAAATGGTATCTGACAAGGGAATCCAATACAACAACGAAAAAACCCTGCACATGCTTCATATCGATGAAGGCGAAAACCCAGTCTCTATCCAACTTTTTGGTAGCGATGAAGACAGCCTAGCACGCGCAGCAGAATTCATCCAAGAAAACACCAAAACCGATATCGTCGATATCAACATGGGCTGCCCAGTTAACAAAATCGTGAAGAACGAAGCTGGCGCTATGTGGCTCAAGGATCCAGACAAGATCTACTCTATCATCAATAAGGTCCAATCTGTCCTTGATATCCCCCTTACTGTCAAAATGCGCACCGGCTGGGCTGACCCGTCTCTGGCAGTAGAAAATGCCCTCGCTGCTGAAGCAGCAGGTGTTTCTGCCCTCGCTATGCATGGCCGTACTCGCGAGCAAATGTATACTGGCCACGCAGACCTTGAGACCCTTCACAAGGTCGCTCAAGCTTTGACAAAAATTCCATTCATCGCCAACGGTGACATCCGCACGGTCCAAGAAGCCAAACAACGCATCGAAGAAGTCGGTGCTGACGCAGTCATGATTGGTCGAGCTGCCATGGGAAATCCCTACCTCTTCAACCAAATCAACCACTACTTTGAAACAGGAGAAATCCTACCTGATTTGACCTTTGAAGACAAGATGAAAATTGCCTACGAACACTTGAAACGCTTGATTAACCTCAAAGGGGAAAATGTCGCAGTTCGTGAGTTTCGTGGACTTGCTCCTCACTACCTCCGTGGAACATCTGGCGCTGCCAAACTCCGTGGAGCTATTTCACAAGCCAGCACCCTAGCAGAGATTGAAGCACTCTTGCAGTTGGATAAGGCTTAAGATGGTTCATACTGCTCTACTGATTATCGATATGCAAAAAGCATTTGATAGACCTATTTGGGGAGAACGAAACAACCCTCAAGCTGAACATCAAGCATTGAGGGTACTGACATACTTTCATAAACACGATCTTCCAGTCTTACATGTTCAACACATATCTGACAATCCCCAGTCGCAATTTCATAACAAACAAAATCAAGTGTTTAAAAGTGGATTTGAACCGATCACCTCAGAACCTGTCTTTCAAAAAAAGGTTAATAGCGCCTTTATTGGAACAAATCTTGAAACATATTTACGGAAAAAACAGATTGGGCATTTAGTCGTTGTTGGTTTGACTCTGCCTCATTGTATATCCACTACTACAAGAATGGCAGCAAATCTTGGTTTTAAAGTCACTTTACTAGCAGATGCTACTGCCAGTTTTACCCTATCTAACAAAAACGGTCAAGTCATCTCTCCTGAGACTATCCATGAGATTAATCTCCTTTCTCTACAAGATGAGTTTGCTCAAATTCTTACTACAGAAGAATTTTTAACCCAAGTACAAGTATAAAATAATCCGTCAACTCTTATTTGAGCTGACGGATTTTCTTTGATTGTAAAAATTCAAATACTGAGGGTTATTATTGACTCAAAGCAACACTGGAAACCTTACCATCTGCTCCTGTTGTAATCTGGATGACTCTCCCTCCACCGATTTTGGCATTATACTTGCCACCATCAAGAGTATAAGAGTAGCCTCTGATAGAGTAATTTTCTTTCTTTCCATCAGCAGATTCTACTGTAAATTGACCACCTGATGAAACTGTTATGGTTTCTCCATTTGCTCCCTTCCAGTTGCCAGCTGCTGCTGAGAAATCACCGTCTACCATGGCTAAAACACCCTTGTAGCGTTTATTTTGCTCTGCTTGCTTGTCTTGAAGTTTGCGGTCAGTTGTAGGATCATAGCTTGATTGGTTAGACTGGGCTTGAGAAGCCTGTTGAGTTGAAGGAGCCTGAGCAGGAGTTTGTTGACTAGCTGCCTGTTGATTAGCCACTTCTTGACCTTGTCTTTGCTCTGGTGCAGGTGTTGCTGGTGATGATGTTGTAGTTGCTGCAGACTGGTCAGTAGACGCCTTGACCTTTTCAGATGAAACTGAACTTGAGGACTTCTGAGTCTTGCTTTCTTTGCTAGCAGAAGCTGCTTTAGAACTTGATGATTGGCTTGTCTTAGCAGAACTGCTTGCTTGAGTTGTTTCCTTTTTATTTCCACAAGCTCCCAATAGCAAGGTAGAAGCCAATACAGTTGCTGCCATCAATTTGATATAGGTTTTCTTTTTCATTTTTCTACTCCTTTGTAATGTTTTAGAAATATAAAGAAATCTTTTTGTAATATAATTGTAACATTGCGTTTTAAACATGTCAACAATTTATCTAAACTATTTTAAAAATCTTAAATACTTTAGATACATTTACTCCTCCTACTCTTCTATTCGTAATAAAATAGAAAAACAGGAGATTTTCCTGTTAAAAATTTGAATTTGTTTTGTGTAATCGCTTAAAACTTTAAGTACAAAGGAATATAATAACATTGAAATAGAATATAGGAGGTGCATTCTTATGCTAAATAAGTATTATAAGTATCTTCCTTGGTTATTTTTAGTAGCGATTGGCTCTTATAAATCCGCAACTCACTATGGCAAAACTTCATTTGATGTCTTCTATATGACTACAATCTTTTTGATTGTCTGTATCGCCTTGTTATTTTTACATGAGAACTATCTCAAGTATCGATACAAAGCCTTCTTTACTCACATGTTGAGCAATCCTAAAAAAGATAGGCACACCTGAAAGAAATCGCAACAGAAAAACCATCTCATGATGGTACATAAAGAGGTCGGGAACTTTGTCCCGACCTCGTTTTTATGCAATATCAAATTTTAACTGGCCTGCTTTGACACCAATCTTAAGTGTGATGCCTGCCACTAATTCTCCCTTGAGAAGAAGTTCTGCTAACTTATCTTCCACTTCTGTTTGCAGGGTTCTGCGAAGTGGGCGAGCTCCCATCTCTGGGTCATATCCTTGATTTGCCAACAATTTCAGAGCTGAAGCTTGTAATTTCAAGTCAATGCCTTTTTCAGCCAAACTTGCAACTAAAGGTTTGACCATAATCTTCACCACTTCCTGCATATGGTCGCTAGACAGACTATGGAAGACCACCTTTTCATCAATACGATTGATGAATTCCGGTCTATAAGCCTTTTTCAACTCTTCAAACATGCGTTTTTCCATATTTTCCTGGTCAAAACGAATATCCTTAGCCCCAAATCCGACAGTCTTGTCATCCCGAAGGGCTGTCGCACCAAGATTTGACGTCATGATAATAATGGTATTTGAAAAGTCAACCTTGCGACCCTTGCTATCGGTCAAGACACCATCATCCAAGACCTGCAAGAGGACATTAAAGATGTCTGGGTGGGCTTTTTCTACCTCATCAAAGAGGAGAACAGAGTATGGTTTGTTGCGAACCTTCTCGGTCAACTCCCCACCTTCTTCATAACCCACATAGCCCGGAGGAGCTCCGTTGAGACGACTGGCTGCGAATTTCTCCATATACTCACTCATGTCAAAGCGGATAAGGGCTGATTCGTCATCAAAAAGAACTTCTGCCAGAGCCTTGGCCAATTCGGTCTTACCGACACCTGTAGGCCCTAGGAACATAAAGGAACCAATCGGACGCTTATGACTGCGAATCCCTGACTGGTTTCGGCGAATGGCACGGCTAATACTTGAAACAGCTTGATCTTGACCGATGACACGTTTGTGCAGTTCAGCTTCCAAGTTTAAGTATTTCTTAGCATCAGTCTGAGTCAGTTTTTGAACGGGGATACCTGACAAGCGACTCAAGGTGGTCAAAATATCAGACTCTGTCACCAAGTCTTTATAGACAGGCACTTCCTCTTCTTTTGCGATTAGCTGGGCTGCCTGTTTCCACTTGCCATCCATCAGAGCCTTGTCTGCTGGACTCAAGCCAGAATCGTCTGCTTTCACATGCTTAGCCTTATTTTGCACTGTTGCTGCCGCTTCATCCAAGAGGTCGATAGCAGAGTCTGGCAAGTGACGGCTAGTCAAGTAACGATGGGCCATCTTAACAGCTGTTTCAACCGCTTCATCTGTGATTTGCACACGGTGATGTTTCTCATAAGTCGCCTTCAAGCCTTGCAAAATGGTCATGCTGTCTGCCACACTTGGTTCTTCAATCGTCACTTTAGCGAAACGACGAGAAAGGGCAGCATCTTTTTCGATGTGTTTTTGGTATTCTTCCTGAGTGGTCGCACCAACCGTTCTCAAGGTTCCACGCGCCAAGGCTGGTTTCAAGATATTGGCCGCATCCAGAGTCGAGTCAATCCCACTCCCAGAGCCCATGATGGTGTGGAGTTCATCGATAAAGAGGATTACTTGGCCATCTTCTTCAATATCCTTGATGATATTGTTCATGCGCTCTTCAAAGTCACCACGGAAGCGTGTCCCTGCAACGACATTCATCAAATCCAGCTCTAACACACGCATTTTAGCCATTTCCGCAGGCACGTCCCCACTAGCAATACGCTGGGCAAGACCAAGCGCCAGAGCTGTTTTCCCGACACCAGCATCCCCAACCAAGACAGGATTATTCTTAGTCTTCCGGCTCAAGATTTGAATCATACGCGAGATTTCCTTATCCCGACCGATGACTGGTTCTAACTTGCCAGAACGCGCTTGCTCTGTCAAATCATGCGTATAGTCCTCGAGACCACCACTCGGAGTCTGGGGCATGCCCATCATATTAGCCATAGAATTTTGCTTATCAGCTACTGTACGATGGCGTTGACGTAAAGCCTTGAGATCTTCACGAGTCCATCCTGCCCGTTCTTCTAAATTTCGACGAAGGGCTGCAATCTTAACCTGATCTTTCTTGTCTTCATAAGAAAAACCAGCCCTCTCCAAAATACGAGTTGCCAAGGCATTGCCATCATGCAAAATCGCATAGAGAACATGCTCTGTCCCTAGCACCTTTGCGTGGACCACTGACGCTACATACTCTGCTTCATCAAAGAGAACCTGCAAACGATGAGAAAAAGGCAATTCCGTAAAGGTTTCATCCTGGCTATAGTCCGTTTCAGTCAGTTCCAAAGCGACCTCTTCTAAACGGTCCATCTCATATGGATAATCATTTAAAGTAGCCCCTGCCACACTATAACTGTGATTGGACATGGCAATCAACAAATGCCATGACTCTAGATAACGAGCTCCAAAATGGCCAGCAACCATGTAGGCACTTTCGATACATTCATTCAATGCTTTTGAATAGTTCATCTTACTTCCCTTTTCTATCTACCTCTTGTATGACCTGTCGTAACATATTAGCACGAAGGACTGGAGCTTCTTCTCCTAGAACGCGATCCAAAGCTACTGCCTCCAGCAAATTCATCTCCTGTTTGGTCATCAATTCCTGCTCAACCAAAAGCTGCAGAATATCCTCATAAATTTCTTGACTAACTCGCTCACCAATTGAGTAAAGCAAATCGCGGAGCATTTCATGATGACTAGAAAACTCAATCCGTCCTATACGGATATAGCCTCCGCCACCACGCTTACTTTCAACCAAGTATCCTCTACTTTCCGTAAAGCGTGTCTTGATCACATAGTTAATCTGACTAGGAACAACCTGGAAGGTATCCGCCAACTGACTCCGCTGCAACTCCACGATACCAGATTGATCTAAAATTGCCTTGATGTAGGCCTCAATATGATCCGATGTATTTTTAAATCTCATTACAAACCCACCTCTCTCTTTAAACCTTGACTATCTTTGACTATACTATCATTTAACACTCTATAAGTCAAATTTTTAGGGCTCAGCCCTTGAAAATACTGACTTTCTTTAAAAACATTTAGTCATTAAATCGCTTTAGTTTTTCTTGAAAGTTCCTAAAAAAGTCCACAAAAAAGAGCCCTGAAAAGGGCGCAATATTGACGAGTTCAGCAGGCAAGAAACTAGCACGGTAAAACGTGCTTTTTTTATTACCTGGTAATATTATAGCATATTCTCACCAAATTTATATACTCTCAAAAATTTTAAAAAAAAACGTAAACCTGACTCTCGCAAAAGAGAGATAAACACTAAGATGGAGAACGAAATCCCCCTCACACCTCTATTTTATCAAACCCAATCAGAAAAACACTACTTCATAAAATCCAATAAATTCGATTATAATAGCTTTCGGTCTGCTAATTATTTCACTAGCGCTCATATATCCCCAGCGCTACATTCCAGGTATCCAATCTTTTATTTCTTTCAAAATTTTATAAGCCTGTTTCATTTTAGAGTTGTCCTCCAAATATTCAATACCTTTAGTTGTAATTCTAACAAGAGACAAATTCTCAATATAAACATCTCCAGACATGTCCCCAGTTACACAAGCGCCTGTCAAAAATCCGTCATCAAACAGATTACGATAGACATCCATTAAGTATAGGTGGGGAATTTCCAGGACGGAAGAGTTTATTTCATTTTCATCGGCTGGCTCTCCATGCTTCATTTTCTGAAAATAATAATTAAGGATTTTATACACAACTACCCAATAATCATTTTTTGCCATTACTACAATCTCCTTTTTTAAAAATATAATCCTTTGCGCTCCACTTTATTATAGCTCTTTTGCTATCTTCCTACAATAAATCAAGTTTTATCTATTTCTCCTCTACAGTATATATACTGCCATTCAAAACTAATCATTTTTCTGATGAATCGACCAGTTTTTACCCCCTTTTTGTCTGAAGTGCTCCGACTTGGAAAAAGTTCCCTTCACCGGTACCCTACTGGGCAGAAAGATTTTTTAAAAGGTGGGGGAGTCAATATCCTTTCAATTCCACAAATCTTTTAGCGATTACCTTCCTACGGCTATTTATATAACGAGTAGTTTTATTTAGTTTCTCTGCCACGTCTTCCCAAGTCGCACCAGCTTCTAAATATCTCATTTTAAAAATTACTAGATCACTTTCAATTAAGTTTTCCATCAAGGTATCTACAACTAGTTTGAAACCTTCTAAATATCTTAGCGTTTGGTCTTCTTCAATTCTAATGATTGTCGCTTCAGTAGGACTAGATACTGTCTTGCCTTTCTCACCAGTATAATCTTCAGTGCTATGTTTCTTATTATGTATCAGTTCCTGTCTTCTCAAATAAATTCTATTAGCAAGCGTTCTATATCGTCCTAACTCAATATCTATCCCGTCCAGGTCTCTGTTACTCAACTCGTACATAGGCAAGTACCTCCACTTAAATTTAAAAATTTTTTTATCTTTCAATTTGTCAAATTGTAAATTCTGTCAAACTGACAAAAAGCGCTAAAAGCCTTCCAACACTCCACTTACCAGGTATCATTGTTTTAAGTTTGACAACTCTTCAGTATGACAAGTTCAAGGGAAATTTCTTCAATTTATCCCCTCAGTTTCTCATATCTTACATTCTGTGAAACTCACTCCATTCTGTAAACCCCTGATATACCTTGCTTTCAAGCTATTACTTCTTTTCAGTTTATGCTTACTTTGTTATGTGAAACTTAGTAAAGCATAAAAGTAGGACTAGCGATATTTCTTTTGTTTGAGCCATATATCACTAGCCTTACTTAATTTGTTCCCTATTTTTCTAAATACACTTTGATGTCCCGATATTCCTTAGAAAAATTCATCCATCCGCTAGAATCAGGGGTTAAGAATGGTAGGACAGTAAGTGGACTTACTTCTGTTCGATACGGCGATAGAGAATGTCTCTGACTTATTTCTCTGACTACACCTGTATGGATTTCTTCTACATCCTTCTTCAGTTCTTGAATTTCATCATATGCGTCCAGAATTCGTCTAAGTTTCTTTCGGTATTGTTTATAGATCTTCTTAGTTTCCATCCGTTGCTTAGTCTCTTTAAAAATGTATTCAAAGATGACTGCATTAGCTTCTGAAAAATCACTATCAAATTTTTCCTGAAGGCCATTAATAGCTTTTTCCATATTTTCCAGCTGCTCTAAAGATTCTAAGTTATTTGACAAAAAAGAATCTATGTTCTCAAATGAAACTGCTTGATTGCCTAACAGGCTTTTCCTTTTTTTGCTTAACTGTTCTCGTGCTGAATTAATCTTACTTTTTTTATTATCTAAATCATCCAGTGTATCAAATACTTGATTAATATCCATTTCTTCCTCCTAGTTCCATTGAATAGAGTAACCACAATCTTCTTCAACTTTTTTTACATCAAATCGGGTATGTAAAATCAACCGTTTCCCAAAATAGTCATTCGCATTCACCCAACTAAGTGTATCTTTCTTTCGATCAAACAAAGTAACAAAGTTTTCTAGATCTCCGATAAAGCCTTTTTTGTCACCTTTATTCCCTAATGTTGTATCATCTACAATTAAAAAGTTATCTACAAAGAATGTTTCACTTGTCCCTGTCTCTTTATCAACTTTAAGAAGATAATTTCCTGAAGTGTCTTTCATTTTTTCTAAGACACTAAATAGTGATTGACTAACAACCATAGATACATTGCGCTCTGGATTGATTAAAGAAACAATAGATTTCAAGTCGTCCATACTTGTAGCAGTCTGCACTTTCGCAGTTTGGAGAATTTTCCCAATCTCTCTATTTCGTGTTCTACGTTTTAATTTAATAATCTTCTTACCAAGAAAATCCGTTAAATTATATTGACCATCGTCTAATTGTTCCTGTGAAAAATCAAGTTTTCCACTGAATAATTTAACTAAGTAATCAACGCTGATAGTTTTCTTTTTATCTGCTTCTGTTCTCTCAACCGAATTTTCGCTAACTTCTTGTAATGAATCAGATTCAAAGTCAGTTACTTCATACTTCCCACCACGGGTACGAGTCTCAATAACATTTACCAGATCAACCAGTTCTTTACGTTGATGTTCATTTTCGTAACTATCAAGGATTGGTTTTTCAATGAGTACATGATTATTTTCTATGTTCATCCCTCTAGTGTTATAACCCGTACTTCGGATATAAGCTTCTAGATTTTCTTTTTGTTTAACTAAGTTAGTTGTCATTTTTTTGCTCCTTTATCTTACAAGATTATTTACCTATATTTTTTATTCTTTGTTCAAATTTCTCTTTTATTTTTTCCTCTACTGGTTTTATGTGAGGAATTGCCTTGCTACGCCCCCCATTTCTTAATACATGTCCATGTTCTAATAAATGAGTTAGTCTGTATGTTGGGTCTGCATTATAAATTACAAAAGAACCTTTAGAATTTTTCTTAAAGCGCCAATTTTTCGCATATTTCCCAGATCTTTTAGGACTTGTTCGTTTCAATTCATTCACTGCTTCATTTGTAACCTCTTCAGCAATTAAATCTATCTGTTCTTCAACTTCTTCAGAGTAAGCTTCCAAAGTTTTAGCAATTTCATTTGCTAGATCACTCGTTAAACTCATTTCCCCTCCTTCATCTTTTAATATCTGATTTTTGTTTATAATTTTTTCTAAAATTCTTTGCTCTTAGCTTTTCTTTTATGACTCTCCGAGCCTTTAGAATCATTTTTTCTAGATTTTGATTTGTCTTGTTTGTTAGCATATTTTTCTAGTATTTCTTGTTTCCGTTGTTCTAAGCTATCATCTTCTTTTTTACACTGAGAAAAGATTTTCTTTCTTTTATCTGGATCCATAGAAAACTTATTGGCTACTACATACCCTAAAGAAGTATCTCCTGACATCTCCCTCACCCCCTTTCTATGCAAACAAAAAGGGACATACCACTAGCATTATATGCTTACGGTATGTCCCTGAGTTGTTCTCAATAGACTTATTTTTTAGTTTCTTTTTTGACTAGATGGGTAAACTTCCCATCTGAATAGAATAAAGTAACTTCTCCAAAACTTGGAACTTTTTCTATCTCTATTATACCACATTTTTCGTAGACAACAAAGCCTTTTTCTGTTGCAAATCGCATTTTATCATCATTCATTGATATTCTCCCCTCACTGTGTTTATAGTGTATCTCTTATCTTTGATCGTAAAAGCCTTGAAAGTGTTCCCTTCTAAACCTTTCAAAATTCTACTTGAATTTCTAGCATTATAAACAGTCCGCAATTCGCTACTGTCCAAGTTTGTATTAAAAATCGTAGTTTCTCTATTATTGATAATATCAAACAAGAAATCCTGTTCCCAATCGCTCTTAGGGGTTACCGTCCCATTTTTTGCCCCCAGGTCATCGATGATTAGAAAATCTACATCAACTAACTTTTTAACCGCCTTATACTCTGTTAAGTTTGCATTTCTTCCATAAGCCCAGCCTTCTTTTATCTGCTTGATAATCTCGGTTAGGCTGACAAACAAGACACTCTTAGGCTCGTGCTTCTCCCTGAAGCTCTCATTGATTTCTTTAGCCAAGGCAAGAGATAAATGACTTTTTCCGATTCCTGTGCTACCGCTGATTAAAGTATTTCCTGTCATACCTCCAAGGTACTTCTGGGCTTGCCCCTTAACAAACTCTAACATCTGACGCTCCTCTGTAGTCTTAACAAAGAAATTATCAAATGTCGCTCCTTTCAACTCGTTAGGGATCGTGCTATCACGCATTAACACATCATAAGTTTTAAAGTAGGCTTGTCTGTCCTCGAACTGCTGTAATAGGTCTTTCTCTTTTTGTTTAATCTCTCCCTTTACACACTCCGGGCAAAATGCTTGTACTTTTCTTTCTGAACTCCCTAACACTGGTACAGAAATTTCCCAATAATTTACCTGGTGAATATCGCAAACCGTATCCGTTATTTTTCTGTTATTAAATTCTTTAAATTGTTCCTTCATCTGTGCAACTCCTAAAATGGTAGATCTGGGAAGTTATCTTCGGACTTCCCTTTTATAGTTTTAGGCTTTTGATTCAAATAACCATCAAACTTAGAACCGAAAAGTGTTTCTGGTCTTAGATATTTAGAAAATTCAGGACTGTCCTTCCATTCTGCCGTTTTAATATCTATCACCTGTTTAAAATCTTCAAGTGTATAGCCTTCTTTGAATCGTGCTATTATCGGCTTCAAGTTTTTGTCCAAATATTTATAATTTTTCCCAACTGTATGATTCAGATAAGCTAAAGGTATTCTGATTAAATATTTTTCAGGACGTCCTTTAGTTACCTCATCAATCATACTCGGAGTTAACCAATTTGGGAAAGTAAAGTCAGGTTTACCTGACAATATATATTCTTTATATAACTCTTTATCTGACTCTTTCTCTATCTCTATCTCTGTTGGACATGAGTTGGAAACAGTCCTTCTATTTTGGACATTCTCCAATTTTGGTAAATCTTGACTATTTTTTCTTTGGTCTCGCTTGTATTTTGCCCAGTTTGTTTCACTCTCAACCATAGCTTTTGCTTGCGATAATGTAGCGTGTCCATCATCGTCTATCTGAATCAGTCCGCATTTTGTAAAATATGCAACCGTCATATTGATATCATCTTCAGAAACATCTAGTTTTAAAGCTAATTCCTGTACCAAACTATCAAAATAGCCTTCATAGTACAAAATACAATCATCTTCTAAACTTTCCAACATAAGACGGATATAAATCACTGTCATAGTGTAGCCACCAGGCATATTTTTCAGTCGTTTAATAAAAAGATTATCAAAAAACTTCTTATCAACTTTTAACCAAAAATATATTTTAGTCTTTGCCATCATCTACCCCCAAAAACTTTAAAACGTCTGAGACTTTATAATACGCTTTTCTAGTATCTTCAATAGGCGGTATATACTGTGGCAGTCCCGCACCTTCCCATTTTGTTAAGGTTTTATCTCCTATGCCCAGTTCTTCCTTTAGTTCCACCTTGCTAATCAAATCTAATCTTTTTTGAGGTGCTTTCTCATGGCTTTTTAAATATCGTTCCACTGCTTCCAAAATCTTAGACTTTAAATCTTCAATCATTTTTTCAAACATCTTAGTACCCCCATGGCTTAACCGCTGCAAGCTGAATATATCGCCCATAATCAGGGCTTAAATCCTCGCTAGTCGTTTCAATCGTCTGTGTACTTTCTCGCTCGATTTGAGCGCTTTTTTTTGCGGTCTCGGTGGTTTAGATAGATTAGTAAACCAATAGCTACCACAATAAAGATAAGCGCCTGTATGTTGGTTAAATCTAACTCATTCATGTTTTATCCCCTTTCTATAGTCATTAGCCTGTTGAGTATGTTCTGAAATGAGTTGGTTCATAGCTTGGATTACTGTATTTAGTAAAGCTGATGATTGTTTACTGTCTTCCATACTAGCCATTTCTAAGACTAGTAGAGTATCAGTTAACTGACAACAAAGCCCCTCATAATCTACTAGAACATCATTTGTATTTACTGTCATATTGTTTTCCTGTGCCTTTTTTTGCCTGTTTCCTATACACGATTAGTACCACTCCAAACGCTGGGCAGTTGCCCCAAGTTGGCGAACGCTTGTAGCGGTGTTTCGTGAGTAATTACCCATCTTTCAGCTAAACAAGGCCTTAGAATCACCCTGTCAGCGCTTGATTTCAAAACCTTTTCTAATTGCTTGCCTGCTCTTCGGTTTTTCTTTAGGTATTTGATAGAATAGATATTTTTTGCTATAATCAAAGCATAGAAAAAATTTCTATATCCTTAATCTTGTCGCTTGCTCGCCTCGTCTAAAATTTGAGCAAGTGATTTTTTTATTTTCTTTTTGCATGATTACTACCTGACTTTGGTTTATAAAGCAAGTCTTTACTTTCGATAAGATCTAGAATCCAACTGATTCCCTGTTCTACTGTTTCAAGAAATGCGCCCAGGTCTTCACTGTCCAAGTTCTCGTAGTTCATACAAAGATATTCGGCTAGTTGTCTGTCTTTCTCAACTAGCTTTTTAAAATCCTTGGGATACTTAGGAATTTCTAACCCCTTGGCATTTGTAACTGTCTTAAAATCATTTTCCATTTTCTATACTCCTATACTTTAAAAATTAGTTCTTTAATTTCTGAATACCCCCTATTCAAGCTAATCATAGCTATTGCCATATCTTCCAAACGTTGGTAGTTTGTCAATTCTACACTTGTCAAGCCATCAATACCGTTCTTACTTTCTCGCTCATTCATGAGTTGCGCTTTATTCTTCCCTGTCGCTCCCTTTAGTAGTAAGTTTGTAAGTGTACTATAGGCATGCTTAGGTGCTTTCTCCCATGTTTGAATAGCTTCAGTTAAGCTTTTACGCTTTGGTTTTTCTAGTTCCCGTTGAAGATAGCGTTTAGAAAGTTCATCACGCATTTCAAAGAAGGCTTTAACTAGGTTAGTTTTGAAGTTGGCCACTTGCTCAGTATTTTTTAAGAATGTAACTAACAAGGTCGCTTGTTGCTCATTCAAAATATAATCCTTAGTATTCTGGCCGCTTTCCATAGCTTGGATTTTAAATCCAACCTTTCCGAACCGTTCAAACCTTACTTGATGTTTGCGGATTGTCTTGGTTATTGTATGATGTTGCAATCCAGTGCATTCTGCTACGATACTGCTCAGTGTATACGGCTCTTTTCTGCCGTCCATGTAAACCAGTTCCATTGGTTCGCTCCTTTCTTCTTGTTGCTCGTGCTTGCCACCTAAAACAGTACCAAGGTAAATCATTGAGGTAGGGAAAAATTAGGAGAGAATGAACCCCTACAAACCCTTGATACTGCCATAGGTAGCAAGCAAAATAATCTAGTAAATAATTAACTAATTCCGTTTATCAATCTCCAGTGGTAAAGCACCACATGAGAAATCTGTAAATGTAGAGTAGTATTGCGATTGGTTCGCTCCTTTCTAATAATCTTCTAAAAGCCACTCTATCACACTTTCGTAAATGCGCTTAGGTGCATCGTAGTTGCCAGCTTCAATTTTTGCTAGAGTAGGAGGTGTAATTTTTAGTTTCTTGGCTAACTGAACTTTTCCAAGCTGAAGCTCCCCTCGTTTTCGACGAACTTTTTTTGCATGTTCTATTGTTAATAACATTATCAACTCACTCCTTTCTAAAAAATCTTGATTTGGACGAAAGTTTTTTCATCACACTTTGAATTATAAACGAATTTATTTTCGTTGTCAAGCGATAAATGAAATTTTTTTCGTCTATGATTTTATTTTTTCTCTCTACTATGTTATACTTTAGATAAACGTATAAGAGGATAACTAATGGAAAAACAAACACCTAAAAATAATCTAAAAAAACTTAGAATAGAAAAAGGATTCTCCCAAAAAGAATTTTACGAAGATATTATAAAAAAAGAACTAGGTTTGAATATTACTTTACGAACTTATCAAAATTGGGAAAATCCAAATAATGAAATCAAATCAAAACCTGCTCTACTACTTGCAGAATATTTCGGGGTAAATGTTGGATATCTTTTAGGGGAAGACGAAAGAAGAACAACCTACCTAACCTCTACTCTAGAGAAATATAGTGATAACATGGAATCCCCAGTAGATTTCGCAGGATATGGTTTGTTGGCGCTAACTCGTGGTGAAAAAGTAAGGGATACCGTAATAGAAAACCTTAGAGAAATCACAGACTATTATGGACATAGAAGATTTGCTAAAGAAGAATTTAAAAATTGGAGTCAAGAAAAAAAAGATCTTATGTTAAAAGGAATGCAAGACTATGCTGATTCAAATATCGGAAGATTTCTTGCAGGTCTAATGACCTTTCCTGATAAGACTAAAATTACTATTATTGATTTTTTAACACTAGACAATAAAGAAAGGGAAGCTGTTAGTACAATAATTTCCTCGTTAGCTGATAATCCTGTTCTTCATAAAGATTATGACGACTAATATAAAATCACTAATCACTATATAAGCTCCATATCCGCCAATAGCTACTTTATCTCATAGGCCTATTGTTAAAAATATGGGATATCGCACTAAATCTTTTATCAGAAAAACATCAGCATATAGGAGGCTACTTATGAAAAAATTACTAAGCACGTCAGCTATTTTACTTTCTGCTACCCTTCTAGTAGCTTGCTCTAACAATCAATCAACTACCAAAGATAGCTCGGAGCAACCAAAAACGGAGCAAAAAAATACTACTTCAACAAACACAAAAGCCAAAGTAGATAACAGTAAATACGATGATCTAATTTCTGAAATCAAATCAAAATTAGATCCTGAATCAACTGGCGCAATAAGCGTTAAAATTCAAAATAACGTAATCGATTCAGATTCATCCGAACCGCATGATACAATCATGATTTTGCTAACTGGAACGGCTAAAGATAGCGCAAAAGAGACTATGGACGCAATCAATTCAAATTCTGCTACAACTAATCAGCAAAATGCAATTACCGTATTTCGGATGTCTATATCTGAGTTTGCTAAAAAATTACCAGACGACAATACTACTCTTTCCCTTGGGTATGAAAAATCTGCTGATCAATACGACTTAATCGCAAAATCTGCAAAACAAAAAGATTTTATCCCTATTGGAGAACTCATCGTAAATTAAAAAACTCCCCCATATTCGCCAATAGCGCCCCTATTTCTAAGGTCTATTGTGCAAAAACAGAGGAAATTGAAGAATAGAAAGCCATTTTTACAGACTAAAGCGCAAAAAAACGGCAAAATTGACAAATAGAGATGACTAATATCTTCTAAACCATCGGCGAAATCGTGGGCATATATAGAGAGAATTAAAATGAACAAAGAAAATCCATATTTTGAACAAACCAAACAAAACTACATAGAAGTTGAAAAACTCTATAAACTTGGTAAAGCAAAGCATACATCTTCTAAATACAGATTTCTTGCACCAGCAGTTAAAAGACAATCTGAACAATTCTTATTTGAAGCCAAGACTCAAAAAAGAAAATATTGGAAATTCAGTCGTGGTTCTCTGGTATTCGTAGAGTTCGGTGTAAATATAGGTGGAGAATTATCAAATAATCATTGGGCTATTGTCTTAGACAAAGTAGATAGTCCCTATAAAAAAACACTTACAGTAATTCCTCTAACATCTAAAAATCAAATAGATACTGTACTCATAGACGAAGTCATTGCAGAATATCCTTCTATTTTGCTTGATGAATATATTGAAAAATTACACAAAGAATTATTTGCCTACCTAAAATATTTAGATTCCAATAATGCAGTTACTGAAGCTGCCTTATCGGATGTCTACCAAGCTTATACAGAACAATTTTCAAACGAAATAATTCAACCTAAGATAATAGACGATGATAACCTTAAACGGACACAATCAGAAATAAATGACGTTATTGAATTAACTCAATACTACAAAAAATACATTAAGCGTTCTTATGCCAAGTGTAATAACCTTCAAACAATCAGCAAAGATAGAATTTTAAAGAAAAATAGATTAGATCCAATCGGAAAAATGAAAGTATCTGATAACACATTGGACAAAATTAACGAAAAGTTAAAAGAATTATACCTTTTCTAATCTCTTGACATTTTTTAATAATTATATTACAATACAGCTATTAGGAGTTTAGCTCCATAAAGTTTACATTTGGATTTTAGATCCATAACGTGATAGTAGCCGTATTTGATACGGCTACTTTTCTTTTTATATTCTAGTAAACATAACTTAAAATAAAAAACTCCCCCATATTCGCCTTGTTTTCTATTCTGGTACAATTTACCGTCCGACTGCTTAAAATCGAAAATAGAGGGGTTCTCGTAACTCCTCGCATGGTACAAACTCAAAACCTTTTCTAATTGCTTGCCTGCTGATGGAAAAAGGAGTAAAACCATGAAAATTACACAACACACGAAAAAAGACGGATCAGCAGTCTACCGCTCCAGTATCTATCTTGGCATTGATTCTGTAACTGGTAAGAAGGTCAAGACTACCATATCAGCACGAACAAAGAAAGAACTCAAAAACAAGGCCACCCAGGCTAAGGTAGAATTTGAGAAAAACGGCTCTACACGGAAACAACGCTCACATATAACAACCTATAGCGAACTTGTAGACTTGTTTTGGCAAACCTACCAGCATACCATAAAGACTAATACGCAGATAAAGATAAAAGGCTGCTTAAATAACCACCTCTTACCCTCATTTGGCACTTACAAACTAGATAAACTTACCCCTGTTATTATCCAAACTCAGATAAATAAGTGGGCGGATGAGTACAATCAGGACGGAACGGGGTATAAAGAATACAATCACCTTCATGCCTTAAATAAACGTATTCTACAGTATGGAGTTTCTATTCAAGCATTAGACAATAATCCTGCTCGTGATATTGTCATTCCTAGAAAGATAACAAGAGATAAGCAAGAAATTAAATACTTTCAAGATCAGGAACTTAAAAACTTCCTCTCCTATCTCGATAACCTGGAGAATACCTTTGTCAATTTCTATGATACTGTGCTTTATAAAACGCTCCTAGCTACTGGACTGCGCATCCGTGAATGTCTGGCTCTGGAATGGTCTGATATTGACCTGCAGAACGGAACGATCGATATTAACAAAACACTCAACATTTTAAACCAAGTAAACAGTCCTAAGACAAAATCAAGCTATAGAGTTTTGGATATCGATCATAAAACAGTGCTCATGCTTCGTCTCTACCGAGCAAGACAATCAGAAAATGGAAGAAACATTGGCTTAACCTATGAGAAAGTATTCTCTGATAGCTTTGACAACTATGTCAATACTCGAAAGGTTGATTATCGCCTACATAAGCACTTAAAAAGCGCTAACTGTACTGATTTAGGCTTTCATGCTTTCCGACATACTCACGCTAGTATCTTGCTTAATGCTGGCCTGCCATATAAGGAAATACAGACACGGCTTGGCCATGCAAAAATATCTGTAACTATGGACACTTACAGCCATTTATCAAAAGAGAACCAAAAAAGAGCAGTCTCATTCTTTGAAACTGCCCTCGAAAAAATAAAAAGTTCTTAAAAAAGTCCACAAAATTAAAAAAGCGATACGTAAAACCCTTATGTATCAACGATTATAGAATGATTTCGGTATAATTGACTATTATACCGAAATTTTCTCATTTTTAAAAGAAAAAGGGCGCTGGTAAAGGATAATCTTCACCAACTCCCTATTTTCTACTTATCTAAGCCTAATTCTGCCAAAATTTGACGTTTGTAGGCAATCTTTTGAACTTCCTTGTCCTCATCTTCAGACCAATCTAGTTTAATTTCTAAAACAATCTGCCCAGGGCGATTTTTCAAGATATAGATGCGGTCGCTGAGATTGAGGGCCTCCTCGATACTATGCGTGATGATCAGGGTCGTCAATTGCAACTGCTTATGAATCTCCAGATACCAAGCATGAAGTTCCATCTTGGTCATTTCATCCAAGGCGCTAAAGGCTTCATCTAAGAGAAAGAGCTTGTGACCGAAAAGATAGGTACGAAGCAAGGCCACACGCTGGCGCATCCCACCACTGAGTTCATGAGGGTATTTATCTCTTACAGCTGTCAACTGGAAGGCCGCAAGAATTTCATCCGCCCGAGCAATGGCTTCCGCCTTATCCACCTTTTGAATCAAGAGGGGCAGAATGATATTACCAAGCACCGTCTTGTGTTCCAAGAGGAGATCCTTTTGCAACATATAACTCACGCGCCCCTTGGGGTTTTCTTCACCATCAAGGACAATTCTCCCTGACTGAACTTCTAAAATCCCAGCGATTAGATTAAAGAGGGTGGTCTTTCCAACACCACTTGGACCTAGAATAGAAACCACTTCACCTGAAGTCACCTGTAGGTTGATATCCTCTAAAATCCTCTCTTGACCATAGGCATAACTGACGTGTTCTAGTCTAATTTCTGTCATTATTTCACAAATTCATTAGTGAAGCCTTTGTCTGTCAAGTCTTCTTTAAGGATACCATTTTCTTTATCCCATTTGTAGAAGGCATTCCAGCGAGCTGCATCAAATTGCCCCCATTTTTCCTTGTCGCTTGCGTATTCTTTTGACAAGTATTTTTGAGATTCGATGACAAAGTCACGTTTTTCTTTTAGCTCAGGTGCATTCTTAATCAAGATATCTGCAGCTTCTTCTGGGTGTTCCATAGCGTATTGGTAACCTTTTTTGATAGCTTGGATAACTTTACGTGCTTCTTCTTTGTTATCTTTCAAATAGTCGTTGTTGGCGATGATAACTGGTGAGTAGTAGTCAAATTCTTTAACGTAGTCTTTCAAGTACATGAAGTTAGCATCTACACCTTGAGATTTAGCAAGGATACCATCCCAACCGTAGTAAATCCAAGCAGTATCAAAGACGCCATTAGCAATCGGTGTGATAGAGTTTGAGTCGTTATTTGGTACTTTTTCGACTTTATCAAAGTCCCCACCTTGTGACTCTACCAAGGTTTTCAACATAGCAAGTTCAGTTGGGTCATTCCAAGTTCCGTATTTCTTACCAACCAAGTCCTTTGGACTAGCTACATTGTCAGATTTACGAGAGATGATTCCTGATGTATTGTGTTCTACGATAGCTGCAACGGCAGTAATTCCTGCCCCTTTTTCCAATTTCTTAGCCATATAGTCTTGGAAATAGACTGCAAATGGTGCCTTACCGTTAATAACCAAGTCAGAAGAACTTTCTTCTGGTGGCAATTTCAAATCAACATCCACTCCAGCTTCTTTGAAATAACCTTTTTCCTTAGCAACATAAAGCCCTGTGTGGTTGGTATTTGGTGTCCAGTCTAGGATAAAGTCGATTTTCTTAAGTTCTGCCTCTTTGTTATCCTTAGAAGCAGTTCCTTGACCACAGGCCACAAGCACAATAGCTACAAGAGCTGTTAAAACAGTTAAAAACACTTTCCATGTTTTCTTCATTTTGATTTCCTCTTTTCTTTTTCAGAAACATTCTTATTCTACGAACGTTTCCATTTAATAACATATTTTTCACTAATATCGACCAACTTCATACCCAAAAGGCTGATAATCGATACCAGAATAATAATAGCAAACATGGTATCATACTGAAACAGTTTCTTGGACTGAATCATGTAGACACCTAGTCCTTCAAAGCCTCCCAACCACTCAGATACTACTGTTGTGATAAAGGCGTAGGAGACACTGACCCTCAGACCTGCATAAAAGTAAGGCAGGCTGACTGGGATTTTAAAATGCCACAGGATTTGCCAAGGCTTGGCCCGCATCAGACTAAACAAGGTCAGCATATCCTTGTCACAGTGCCTAAAACCGTCCAAAATACTGACGATGATAGGAAAGGTTGTCGTTAAGATAATCAAGACAATCTTGGGCAAAATCCCATAACCTAGCCACAAGACCAGAATAGGGGCTATGGCAATGGTCGGAATAGTCTGAACAACCACCATCATAGGGTAAATCAGGTCATTGAGCCAAGTCAAACTATCCATAAGTACAGCCATGAGACAGGCAATCAAGACTCCCAAAATCAGTCCCAATAAAGCCACTCTCAAGGTCGCCCAGCTATGGTGCCAGAGAAATTCTCTGTCACGAACAAAGGCCTGAAGAATTTCAAAAGGAGTCGGCAGGATAAACTTAGGAAGAAGTTTAAGCAACCCTACTAGCTGCCAGATTGACAAGACTCCCAGAAAGCCCAATAGACTAATGTGTCGTCTCAGTATACTTTTCAAGTTTCTCATCAATACTTAAAATCTCTCCTACATTTATTTTGACATTGGCAAAGACATTATCTGCCTCCTGCCCTGCTACTTCCAGCGCTTCTTTGAGAATGCGCAGGAGCTCATCAAACTCCCCTTCCAAGACCGTTTCAAATGGTGTCACCACCATGGTCACTTCTTGAGCTTGTAGATAAGCAATGACCTGATCAATAACAGCAATCCGATCAATCCCCTGTGCTAGGGGTAAAACTTGCAAGGCAATGCTTGCTTTCATAAAAACCTCCTCTTCTCGTTTTCCTTTGATAAAAAGAAAAACCTTTACCATATATGGAAAAGGTCAAGAATAGACTAAGTATCGTTCCCTACGCTGGCATTACCCAGATCAGGTGCGGTCGAAGCTTAACGCTTCCTCTCAGACTGTACACAGACTCCCATATATTATATGGACATATGATAGCGCAAAATAAAAAAAATGTCAAGGAAACTGCTTACAGAAAAGAGCAGGAAAATTTCCTACTCCCATTTTCTATACTCGTTCTCCATCACTGTTTACTCTGTAGCCATCCACCATCGTATTAACAGCTAAGGCACCTGAAGAGTAAGAATAATACCACTTACCAGAAACTTGATACCATCCTGTTTTCATTGCCCCTGAACTATCTAGATAATACCACGAGCCATTCTCCTTTAACCATCCTGTCTGCATTTCACCAGATGATTTCAAATAATACCAGCTAGAACCGTCTTTCAACCATCCTGTTGATTTAGAACCATTTGATTTGAAATGATACCAACTACCATTTATTTTCTTCCAACCAACAGTCAGAACATCATTGGAACTACCTTCTGTTTGATTCTGCGATGACGCAACCTCCTCTAACTGAATATAACGACGACTTCCACTATAAGATATATAACTCAACCACTTGTACCCATCTTTTTCAAGTACCTGATCATAATGAACACTCTCACCTGGAGAATAATATGCAATTGAAGTTGCACTAACTAAAGGTTGATTTTTTATAGCTGCCTTATTCTTAAAATAATGAGTTCCTCCTGTCGAAGAAGGTTGACTATTGAATACGTTGCCACTACTTACTACATTACCCCCATCCAAATCTTTAAAATGAATAAATCCTGTCATCGTATTTGCTTTTATAATTCGTTTATTATAGGATCCTGTATAACCATAGTTGTATTCCTCAATTTCTATATTATCCCCCATTACATTTGAAACCCAGGCAACATGACCATATCCTCCTGCAGTAGACCAAGCAATAGATCCAATCGTTGGTACACTATCTACACGATAGCCTTCACGACGAGCACGATAGCCCCATTCATTCGCATTTCCATAAGCTGCCGGAATCTCAAAACCATTGACATTACTCAAGCGAAAGGCTGCAAATGAAGTACACTGACGAGAGTACATGCGCCACTTATCAATTGCCTGACTCCCATTTTTATAGTAAGCAGGATAATCATCCCCACGCGCAATCGATCCATTTCCTCCAGAATAGGCATATACACTATTACCCGCTGCTAACATCAATCCTACTACTAAAAAGGGAACAACCTTTTTAGCTGATTTTCTCAAAGAAAATCCTGTCTCTGTTACTTTGAATGGTAAAACTTTCATTCTTCCTCCTTGAAAAATAATATAAATTGAAGATTACCTTCACTTAAACTATTCGGAGAAAAAAGAAAAAGTGAGAAAATTTCTCACTTTAGTCCAGATAATGAATCAAATTCTTTTCTGTAAGGATATCTGAGTAAGTAAAGGATTCAACATAAACATTAGCTTGTTTATCTCCTTCAACGTTTCCAAATTCCACGATAAATAGGGATGGATAAACCTCAATTAGCTTACCCAATCTATTTTTTTGGCGCTTACGTCCATTTTCCAAAGTCATTTCAATTACATGACCCTCATGTGCCTTGATTTCTTCTTTGATTTTTTTCATCTTAGCTACATCTGTAAATGCATCTGTCATCTTATTTCCTCCCTTTTTGAAATACTTGAAAATTTATTGTATTCTTTTTGGAAAATTAATTCCACTGTTCCACGAGCTCCACTACGGTTTTTCTCAATAATAACTTCTACCTTATTATTTGGGATACCGTCCTCTTCTTCACCACCACGCTCATAGTAATCGTCACGATAGAGAAAAGCTACGATATCAGCATCCTGCTCGATAGATCCCGATTCACGAATATCAGATAGGACCGGTCTCTTATCCTGACGTTGTTCTACACCACGAGACAACTGACTCAGAGCAATTACTGGAACCTTCAGTTCCTTAGCTAAAATTTTCAACTGACGTGAAATTTCTGAAACCTCTTGTTGACGATTTTCCCGACCAGTTCCCGTGATAAGCTGCAAATAGTCTATTAAAATCAAACCAAGATTTCCAGTTTCTTGAGCCAGTTTACGAGAACGAGAACGAATCTCTGTAATCCGAATCCCTGGCGTATCATCGATATAGATACTCGCGTTGGCTAGATTCCCTTGAGCAATGGTATACTTTTGCCATTCCTCATCGGTCAATTGCCCCGTACGGATAGAATGGGATTCCACCAAACCTTCTGCCGCCAACATACGATCCACTAGACTTTCAGCACCCATTTCCAGTGAAAAAATAGCAACTGTTTTGTCCAACTTAGTCCCAATATTTTGCGCAATATTCAAGGCAAAGGCTGTCTTACCAACCGCTGGACGGGCTGCTAGGATAATCAACTCCTCCTCATGAAGTCCAGTCGTCATATGATCCAAGTCACGATAGCCTGTCGCAATACCTGTAATATCGGTCGTTTGTTGCGAACGAGCTTCCAGATTTCCAAAGTTGATATTCAACACATCTCGAATGTTCTTAAATCCACTTCGATTAGCATTTTCGCTGACATCAATCAGGCCTTTTTCTGCCTGTGCAATGATTTCATCAGCTGGTTGCGAAGCCTCGTAAGCTTGATTGACAGACTCTGTCAACTTGGAGATTAATCGCCGTAGCATGGCCTTCTCTGCAACGATTTTAGCATAATACTCCGCATTAGCAGAAGTTGGCACAGAATTGACAATTTCAACCAGGTAAGACAAGCCACCAATATTCTGTAAATCACCTTGATTATCAAGAATGGTACGAACCGTTGTTGCATCTATAGCATCGCCACGATCGGATAAATCGACCATAGCTTGGAAAATCAAACGATGGGCATACTTAAAAAAGTCCCGAGACTCAATATATTCTCGAACAAAAACAAGCTTACTCTCGTCAATAAAGATAGCCCCTAAAACGGATTGCTCAGCTAAGATATCTTGAGGTTGTACTCGTAACTCTTCTACTTCTGCCATCAGACTTCCCTTCCTTTTACAATCTTGTCAAGAAGGTGTAAATTTATCCTTCTTTCACACGAAGATTGATTACACTTGTGATATCTTGATAGATTTTCACTGGCACATCGATCAAACCAACTGCTCGAATCGGAGCTTGTACTTGAATATGACGTTTATCAATCTTAATTCCAAATTGCTTTTGCAATTCTTCTGCAATCTTCTTATTGGTAATAGAACCAAAAGTACGGCCATCTGGACCAACTTTTTCAACAAATTCTACAACAGTTTCTTCTGCTTCAAGTTGGACTTTAATTGCTTTTGCTTCTGCAATCATCTCAGCGTGAGCTTTTTCTTCAGATTTTTGTTTACCACGAAGTTCACCTACCGCTTGAGCAGTCGCTTCTTTGGCTAGATTCTTTTTGATAAGAAAGTTTTGTGCATACCCTGTCGGTACTTCCTTAATTTCACCTTTTTTACCTTTTCCTTTAACATCTGCTAAAAAGATTACTTTCATTCTTCTTTCTCCTTTTCCTTTATTTCATTTAATACAATTTCTGTCAGTTTTTCACCTGCTTCTGACAAGGTTAAATCTTTAATTTGAGCTGCTGCCAAATTAAAGTGACCTCCACCTCCCAGCTCTTCCATAATCCGTTGTACATTCAGTTTACTACGACTTCGAGCTGAGATAGAGATAAATCCTTGTGTATTCTTCGCAAGAACAAAACTCGCTTCAATACCTGACATAGCTAACATGGCATCTGCTGCCTTACTAATAACAACTGTATCATAGCATTTCGAGTCCGTAGCCTCTGCTATCAATACATCTGAACCTAATTTACGCCCCTGTAAAATCAGTTCATTAACCTCACGATATTCTTCAAAATCTGTTGCAGCGATTTCTTGGATAGCAATACTATCACTTCCTCTCGTTCTGAGATAGCTAGCAACATCAAATGTCCGACTAGTCACTCGTGAGGTGAAATTTTTAGTATCCAACATCATACCAGCCATCAAAACACTGGCCTGCATACGACTCAAACGATTTTTCTTAGAATTCTGGAACTGAATCAATTCCGTTACCAACTCACTGGCACTGCTTGCACCACTTTCGATATAAGTGATAACTGCATTGTCTGGGAAATCCTGATCCCGTCTGTGGTGATCGATGACGATGGTTTGGGTAAATAAATCATAAAAATCTTTTGATAAAGTTAAGGCTGTCTTTGAATGGTCTACAAGAATCAACAAAGAACGATTGGTCACCAAACCCATTGCCTCCTTAACAGACAACAACTTCGTAACTCCTTCTTTTTCTAAGAATGAAACAGCTCGTTCAATATCCGGCGACATTTGTTCTTCATCGTAAAGAGCATAGCTATTTTGAGTCACATTGCTGGCAAATAACTGCATACCTACAGCAGAACCCAAAGCATCCATATCCAGATTTTTGTGACCAACTACAAAAACCTGATCCACACTTCTAATTTTATCTGAAATAGCTGTCATCATAGCGCGCGTACGTGTCCTTGTACGCTTGATTGACGCCGCAGATCCACCACCAAAATAAACGGGATTTTTCGTTTCGTCATTCTCCTTGACAACCACCTGGTCGCCACCACGCACTTCAGCCAAGTTCAAATTGAGCAATGCAACTTTCCCGATTTCATCATGATTACCATCACCATAAGAAAATCCCATACTTAAGGTCAAAGGCAACTGTCTCTGTTTCGACTCTTCTCTGAAAGCATCAATAACAGAAAATTTATCGTTCATCAATCCCTCAAGCACCGTGTAGTCCGTAAATAGATAAAAGCGATCCATACTCACTCGACGGGAGAACATGGCATGCTTCCCAGCAAATTCTGAAACAAAATTGGCTACAAAACTATTGATATGACTGATATCAGACTCCGATGTTTCATCTTCTAAATCATCATAGTTGTCAACGGAAACGATCCCAATCACAGGTCGACTCGTTACTAACTCAACAGTCGCTTCGTATTCTCCAGACACATCAAAGAAGTAAAGAACTCCAGACACCTTGTCCATATGAACTGAATAGCGGGTCTCACCCAAGGTAGCATAAGAACCTGGATTTCCTACCGATGCCTTGATAATTGTTTGAATTAATGCCACATCAATCTCGCCCACTTCATTAGTTAAAATCAATTCAGCGTAAGGATTGAACCATTCAACTTCACCTGACGATAAGTCTAATTTAATAACTCCGACAGGCATCTGTTCTAACAAGGTTGTCAAACTTTCTTCAGCTTGGTGGTTTACATACTGGATTTGTTCTACTTCACTCCTTGAGTAGTAGTCTCTCTGATGGATGAATAGTAAAATATATGAACCCAAAATAAGTAGCAAAAGAAATAGCGTTACCAGTGTATTCGTTACAAAAACAAGTTGCACAGATAGCACTCCGAACGCCACTATTCCTAATATTAAGGGGAAAATAGGACTTACATAAAATTTTTTCATTCCAAACCTCTTGGCACCCATTATACCATAATAACCACCAAAAAGCGACTTTTTAAAAGTGTAATCAGTAATTCTATCAATTATAAGAAAAAGGAGGTTTACAATTCAGTAAACCTTCCTTTACACATATTGAAATTAAGATTCTTTAACTTCTAACAGTCCAATCTCACCATCTTCACGACGATAAATCACATTAGTTGTTTGATCTTCAACATCCACATAGATAAAGAAATCATGTCCCAACAAATCCATCTGTAGAATAGCTTCTTCCAAATCCATTGGTTTTAAATCAATTTGTTTTGAACGAACAACTCTAGACTGGACAACATTTGGATCTTCCACCAAAGCATCTGTAAATAATTGACTAGTTGCTACCTTATTTTTATTTTTACGCTCGATTTTTGTTTTATTTTTTCGAATCTGACGTTCAATTTTATCAGTTACAAGGTCAATTGAACCATACATATCTTGAGACACATCTTCTGCACGAAGAGTAATTGAGCCAAGCGGAATCGTTACTTCCACTTTAGCAGTTTTTTCACGATACACCTTCAAGTTAACTCGAGCATCCAACTCTTGTTCAGCTTGAAAATACTTTTCGATCTTTTCGAGTTTAGAAACTACATAATCACGAATTGCTTCTGTTACTTCTAGGTTTTCACCACGGATACTATATTTAATCATATGAGTACCTTCTTTCTAAACATTTTTGTTTTTCTGATTTTATTATAACGCTTTCATTTTATTTTTGCAAATTTTTTCCTCATCTTACAAGGGAAAATGTTTTTACATCCTCAGCACCAGCTTCTTCCAGCAGTTTCTTCACACGATTTATAGTTGTTCCTGTAGTATAAATATCATCTATAAGTAGGATTTTCTTAGGAATGCTGACTCCACTTTTAACAAAGAAAGGAAGTTCTGTCTCCAAGCGTTCTGAGCGACTTTTAGAAGAACTGGCTCTTTCTTCTCTTTTCTCTATTAAATCCAGATACGAAAAACCTGCTGCCTCTACCAATCCCTCAACCTGATTAAATCCCCTCTCAAGCAATCTTTCAGGACTTAGGGGAATTACAACAAATTGGTACCCTTTGTACTTTTTTAACTCCTCACTTAAAACTGAAGCAAAAACTTTTCTTAAAAGGAAGTCTCCATCAAACTTATACCGACTGAAAAAATCCTTCATAGCTTGATTGTAAATAAAAATCGCTCTATGACTGACCTCAATTCCTTCTTTACACCAAAATTGACAATCTTGACACTTTGTTGACAACCCTTTTTTCATACAGTTTGGACAATATTCTTCTCCAATCCTCTCAAAAGTAGAGTCACAATCTGAACAAAGACAAGAGTCATCATTCTTCAGAAGTAAGAGACTACTAAAAGTTAAAACAACCTTCATAGTCTGCCCACACAATAAGCACTTCATAGCCCCGCCTCCTTATTCATCTGCTGAATTTCCTTAATTGCCTTCTTGATTGAAGTATTTAACCCATCATGGAAAAAAAGCAAATCTCCTGTCGGTCTGTCCATACTCCGACCGACACGGCCTCCAATCTGTATTAAACTAGACTTGGTAAACAGACGATGATTGGCCTCTACTA
The DNA here is from genome assembly GCA_032565555.1 of Streptococcus mitis. Classification (GTDB taxonomy): domain Bacteria; phylum Bacillota; class Bacilli; order Lactobacillales; family Streptococcaceae; genus Streptococcus; species Streptococcus mitis_DM. The sequence goes on from JAWHFN010000002.1 coordinate 37,768, forward strand.
CGAAAACATCCACACAAGGAAAGGTAACTCCACGCTCCAATATTGTCGTACTGATAAGTATTGTCAGTTCTCCATCTCGAAAAGCTTGCACCTGCTCTAATCGATCTTCCGTAACTGAAGACACAAAACCAATTTTCTCATGCGGAAATTCCTTCTGTAAGACTTCTTTTAATTGCTCCCCTTTCTTAATTTCTGAAGCAAAAATGAGTAACGGATAAGCTGTCTTTCTCTGATTCTTAATATAAGTCTTTAACTTTGGTGATAACCGACTTTTCTCTAAACAGTGATTAAAATCTGATAACCAGACAGGTTTAGGAATAATCAAAGGATTCCCATGGAATCGTCTAGGTAAGCTCAGTCTTTTTAATTCTCCTAAACGAACCTTCCTATCTAACTCATCTGTCGAAGTCGCTGTTAAAAAGATTCTCAGCCCATTCTCCTTTACACTATTCTTGACAGCATGGTAAAGCGTGGGATTGTCAACATAAGGAAAGGCATCTACTTCATCCACTATCAGCAAATCAAAAGCTTGATAAAACTTCAATAACTGATGGGTCGTCGCAACAACTAGTGGTGTTCGAAAATACGGCTCTGATTCTCCGTATAGTAAAGATATCTCGCAAGCAAAATCATCTTGCAGGCGCTTGTACAGCTCCAAACAAACATCTATGCGAGGACTGGCCAAACACACTGCACCACCCCTATTAATCACCTTAGCTACTACTTGATAAATCATTTCTGTCTTTCCAGCTCCTGTTACAGCGTGAACCAAGGTTGGCTCCTGCTTGTCTACTGCTCGAATCAGTCCCTCTGATACCTTCTCTTGAAAAGGAGTTAATTTACCACGCCATTTAAGAACATCTTGCTTCGCAAAATCCTCCTGCGGAAAATAGTATAAAGCTTGATCACTCCTGACTCGCTTCATCAGTAAACACTCCCTACAATAGTAAGCACCGATGGGCAAATACCATTCATCTAAAATAGCACTATCACAACGTTGACAGAAAAGTTTCCCTTTCTCCTTTCTCATTGCTGGAAGTTTCTCCGCCAACTGACGTTCCTCTTCTGTTAATTCATTCTCCGTAAACAAACGACCGAGATAATTAGGATTTACTTTCATACTTCTTTATTCGTAAAAACCTAGCGCTTTAGATGATTTTTTAGTACAATTAAATCATGGAATTTAGAACAATTAAAGAGGACGGACAAGTCCAAGAAGAAATCAAAAAATCCCGCTTTATCTGTCATGCCAAGCGTGTTTATAGCGAAGAAGAGGCTCGTGAGTTCATTACCACCATCAAAAAAGAACACTACAAAGCGACGCATAACAGCTCTGCATTTATTATTGGGGAACGTAGTGAAATCAAACGTACAAGTGATGATGGCGAGCCTAGTGGTACTGCTGGCGTTCCCATGCTAGGGGTACTAGAAAATCATAACCTCACCAATGTCTGTGTGGTAGTGACACGCTACTTTGGTGGCATTAAACTAGGCGCTGGAGGACTGATTCGTGCTTACGCCGGCAGTGTTGCCTTAGCTGTCAAAGAAATTGGTATCATTGAAATAAAGGAACAGGCGGGCATTGCTATTCAAATGCCTTACGCTCAGTACCAAGAATATAATAACTTCCTTAAAGAACATAATCTCATGGAGCTGGATACAAACTTTACAGATCAAGTCGATACGATGATTTATGTTGATAAAGAAGAAAAAGAAACTATTAAAGCTGCACTTGTAGAGTTTTTTAATGGAAAAGTCACTTTAACTGATCAAGGTTTACGCGAAGTTGAAGTTCCTGTAAACTTAGTGTAAACAAAGGAGAGAAATATGGCATTTGGAAAGTTCATTCAAGGACTCGCTGGTAACTTTAGCGAGCAAAACAAAGAAACTCTTATCAAAGAATATGGACAATATTTACTAGAAAACGAAGAAATTCAAAGTGGATATAAACTTATTCGTGACTCAATTATATTTACCAATATACGTATTATCTTTACAGATAAACAAGGCGCTACTGGTCGTAAGATGTCTATTAAATCAATCTTTTTGATGAACATTGTTAACGTTGAAATGGAAACTGCGGGAGCAGGTATAGATGATAGTGAAATTACTATTACTTATTTAGAAAATATCTTTCTAAAAGCACATAATGAACATTTTAGTGTTCACAAATTTGAATTCCCTAAGAAAACAGATATCGTTCCACTTTATACATATTTACTAGAATTAGCCTATCACAATCGCTTAAAAATTAATGGCTTAGACCTATGATATAAAAAAATCCTATCGCTTCGATAGGATTTCTATATTTTACAAATGGTATAGATAGCGTTATACTAGAGATATCTTATACAAAGAGGTATTCATATGTCTATTTATAACAACATTACTGAACTAATCGGTCAAACTCCGATTGTTAAACTCAACAATATCGTGCCAGAAGGGGCTGCAGATGTCTATGTAAAACTTGAAGCATTTAACCCTGGTTCTTCTGTAAAAGACCGTATTGCTCTTAGCATGATTGAAAAAGCTGAACAAGACGGTATTCTGAAACCTGGTTCTACTATTGTTGAAGCAACAAGTGGAAACACTGGTATTGGACTTTCATGGGTAGGGGCTGCTAAAGGGTATAAAGTTGTTATCGTTATGCCTGAAACTATGAGTGTGGAACGACGTAAGATTATCCAAGCCTATGGTGCTGAACTCGTCCTCACTCCTGGTAGCGAAGGAATGAAAGGTGCTATTGCTAAGGCTCAAGAAATCGCTGCTGAACGTGATGGTTTCCTTCCTCTTCAATTTGACAACCCAGCTAATCCAGAAGTACACGAAAGAACAACAGGAGCTGAGATACTAGCTGCTTTCGGTAAAGATGGATTAGATGCCTTTGTTGCTGGAGTTGGTACCGGTGGAACGATTTCTGGTGTTTCTCATGCACTCAAATCAGCAAATTCAAACATTCAAGTTTATGCAGTGGAAGCTGATGAATCTGCTATTCTATCTGGTGAAAAACCTGGTCCTCACAAAATTCAAGGTATATCAGCTGGATTTATTCCTGATACACTTGATACAAAGGCTTATGATGGTATCGTTCGTGTAACGTCAGACGATGCTCTAGCACTAGGCCGTGAAATTGGTGGAAAAGAAGGTTTCCTTGTAGGGATTTCTTCAGCTGCAGCTATCTACGGAGCCATCGAGATTGCCAAAAAATTAGGTACAGGTAAAAAAGTCCTTGCTCTAGCACCAGATAACGGTGAACGTTATCTCTCTACAGCACTCTATGAATTTGAAGTTTAGTCTCCTAAATACAATTGGCCCTTATTATAGGGCTTTTTATTTTTACCTTGAAAATAGGAAGCTCTCCCTATAGGGATCGACTGCATAGAAAAAAGGAAGCAAATTTACTTCCTTTCTATAATTAGTTATTCAAGGCTGCTGCCATTGTAGCTGCAACTTCAGCTTCAAAGTCGTTTGCAGCTTTTTCGATTCCTTCACCAACTTCAAAGCGAGCGAACTCAACTACTGAAGCGTTAACTGATTCAAGGTAGGCTTCAACTGTCTTGCTATCATCCATGATGTAAACTTGTGCAAGAAGTGTGTAAGCTTGGTCAACTTTAGTGTTGTCAAGCATGAAGCGATCCATTTTACCTGGGATAATTTTGTCCCAGATTTTTTCTGGTTTGCCTTCTGCAACCAACTCAGCTTTGATATCAGCTTCAGCTTGAGCAATCACTTCATCAGTCAATTGAGATTTTGATCCATACTTCAAGTGTGGTAGAGCTGGTTTGTTAACCATTGCACGGCTTTCGTTATCTTGGTCGATAACGTGGTTCAATTGTGCCAACTCATCTTTAACGAATTGTTCATCCAATTCTTTGTAAGAAAGAACTGTTGGTTTCATCGCTGCGATGTGCATTGACAATTGTTTAGCAAGTGCTTCGTCTCCACCTTCAACAACTGAAATAACACCGATACGTCCACCGTTATGTTGGTAAGCACCAAAGTGTTGTGCGTCTGTTTTTTCAATCAATGCAAAGCGACGGAATGAGATTTTTTCTCCGATAGTTGCTGTTGCAGATACGTATGCAGCTTCAAGGGTTTCACCTGAAGGCATTGTCAAAGCAAGAGCTTCTTCATTGTTAGCAGGTTTTCCTTCAGCAATAACTTTAGCTGTGGTATTTACCAATTCAACGAATTGAGCGTTTTTCGCAACGAAGTCAGTTTCAGCGTTTACTTCAATAACTGCTGCAACATTACCGTTAACGTAAACACCAGTCAAACCTTCTGCAGCAACACGGTCAGCCTTCTTAGCTGCCTTAGCCATACCTTTTTCACGAAGCAATTCAATCGCTTTTTCGATGTCACCGTCTGTTTCTACAAGCGCTTTTTTAGCGTCCATAACTCCGGCACCAGATTTTTCACGCAACTCTTTTACAAGTTTAGCTGTAATTTCTGCCATTTTGATTCTCCTATATTTTTTAAAAATAGGAGAGCCGGGCTAAGCCCCGCCCTCCTAGGTAATTACTATTTATATGAATTAAGCGTTGTCGCCTTCTACAACTTCAACGATTTCTTCAATTGAATCTGCTTGAGCTTCTGAAGCTGTAAATTCTGCTTCAACTGCTGCTGCATCTTCACCTTGACGTCCTTCGATGATAGCGTCAGCCAATTTAGCTGTGATCAATTTAACAGCGCGGATAGCATCATCGTTAGCTGGGATGATTACATCGATATCATCTGGATCAGTGTTTGTGTCAACCATCGCTACAACTGGAATTCCCAATTTTTTAGCTTCTTTAACAGCGATTTGCTCTTTATGTGGGTCAACTACGTACATAACATCTGGGATACGAGGCATATCTTCGATACCACCCAAGAATTTTTCAAGACGTGCACGTTGTTTGTTAAGAAGTGCAACTTCTTTCTTAGGAAGAACTTCAAAAGTTCCATCTTCTTCCATACGTTTGATTTCTTTCAAACGAGCGATACGTTTTTGGATTGTTCCCCAGTTTGTAAGAGTTCCACCCAACCAACGGTGGTTGATGAAGTATTGACCTGAACGTACTGCTTCTTCAGCAACTGCATCAGCTGCTTGTTTCTTAGTACCAACGAACAATACAACTGCATCGTTAGCTGCTGCATCACGCATGAAGTCGTATGCTTGGTCATCGTATTTTACAGTTTGTTGCAAGTCGATAACGTGGATTCCGTTACGCTCTGTAAAGATGTATTTAGCCATCTTAGGGTTCCAGCGACGAGTTTGGTGACCAAAGTGTACACCAGCCTCAAGAAGTTGTTTCATTGAAATTACTGCCATGAGTATTTCTCCTTTTTGTTTTTTTCCTCTTCTCGACTTCAACTTGCAAAACGACCCAAGAGCAACTGTTTCACAATTCATCAAGAATGAGTATTATCGTTCACACGACAAGTTTCATTTTACCATACTTTTTCAATATTTTCAAGCTATTTTGATATAATTTTTAATAGAGATTATCACAGGTAACTTCTCAAAGTAACTTCCACTCACCTGACCAAAGTGGAAATTAGTCTAAAACGGATTTTTATGGTGGAATTAAGTGTGAGACATTTGAGTTA
>JAWHFN010000003.1:0-41400 GCA_032565555.1 Streptococcus mitis
TGGAACTTACCCTGACACGGATTTCCACTGGTTTTTAGAATTTTTATCAGACTAACTTCCACTTGGATTAGCGGTGGAACTTAGTTTGGGAATTTACCAGAGATTATCACAGTAAAACCTGAAAAGAGGGCTCTATTCGAGTCCCTCTGTAAATTAATCTGCATAAATATATGTTACAAAACCTGAAGACGTAGTTGTCGGATTGAACCACCCACGATGATTTCCAAGCGTGCGATTACCAGCATAATTTGATTCTGAAACTTGGATACGTGTTGTTGATTCTACAGCAGTGACTACCGCTACGTGTCCATAGCCACCATCATTCCAACATGCAATCGCACCAACTTGAGGTGTTGAACCTGTACGGAATCCTGCAGCAGCTGCACTTGTAGCCCACTGCGCTCCATTACCCCAATAGTCTCCAGCCCAAGGTGCTAATGTTTTAACTCCCCATGTACATTCTCCAATTGGATAGCTTGAAGCATTTGTACTGTATGTTGGGCGTTGTTTTACTGCCACAGGAGTATATGTTGCTGATTCCGAAGAAGCTACAGCTTGAACCTGTGCTGCAAAAGTTGTATTTCCAGAAGCAACAACTGTTTGTTGTTGACTTACTTGTTTTGCCTTGTAAGCTGCTTCTGCCTCTGCTGCTGCTTTTGCTGCTACTTCTGCTTCTGCTTTTTTCTCTAGCAAACTTGCTTTTTCATCTTCTGCTGTAGCTTTTTCAGCAGCAAGATTTAATTCTGCAGCCTTCAACTCAGCTTGTTTCGTTGTTAGAGCTTGTGCATCATCAGACAATTTCTGTTGATTTGCAATAACTGTATTAATTGCATCATTATTTGCTACTTGTTTTTCAGAAATAGCTTGTTTATCTGCTTTTTGTTGTTCCAACATCTTGTTGTTTGCAGATACGATTTCACTCATTGCAGCAACACGTGAAATAGCTTCTGTAATTGATTTTGAGTTTACAATTGTATTGATGTAGCTAGTTGCAGCTCCATTTGTTTGAGCACTGCGAGCTTGTTTTTCCAAAGAATCATTGCGAGATACAATGTTTTTAGAAAGTTCTGTAATCTCACTCTCAAGTTTTTTGGATTCTGCTTGTAATCTATCATTTTCAGCTTGCAAGTTAGATTGCTCAGCTTGGATAGCTGATACTTGCTCCTGAATTTGGTCAACTTGTTTTTGGGCTTCTTGTTGTTGTGCTGTTAAGTTACTAATTTTATTATCTTGAGCAGCAATTTTGTCATCAGTAGTTTCTGCATGCGCAGTTGTTAAAACAGCTACTTGAGAAACCATTACTGTACTTAATAAAAGTGACGCTAAGATTTTTTTCTTCATATTACGTAGATACTCCTTCTTTTAAAGACAATACTAGTATACCAAAAAAAGGCCTAATGAATATTACGCCTTTGTTACATTTTTGTTTCTTTCTTATAGATAATATCTTTCAAAAATAAACTGAAAAATAAGCATCCACACAAGATTTAAAATCATGGATGGTACTAGGCTATAAACGATAAAAATCGGCAGACTATCTAGAGTTAAACCTACCACTAATGCAAAGAGATAAGTTCCCATATCAAATAGAAAACTCATAACAATCATAGCCAAGATTCTCGTCCAACGATTCAATAAAATAACACTATTCAATTTATGAAGAAAGGCTCCCAATAAGATAAATAAGAGAGTTGCAATCCCTATTAGATGGAAAAAGTAAACATCGTAAACCAAGCCTATCACAAAACAATAGACTAGGTAGAGATACTCTGACACTTCTATCGTCTCAAATAAGAGAAATAGAAAAAGAAAATGACTAGCCAAATGTACATGGGGGAAAAATGAGCCCAGAAGCTGGCTAATATGGGCATCAATTAGAACAAAGAAAGGAAGCAATAAAAATACTCCAACTCGCTTCAACTGTCTCATTATGAATTCCCCACTAATTCTATCACATCCACATTATGAGTATCTGCACTCAATTTAACAGTTACTTCTCGTGTCAAATAGTCTGTACTATGCGTTGTGGCAACCACTTCACCAACAGGAATATCCGCAACGTTAAAGTTTCCTAATCCACCCGTTGTCACCTTATCGCCTGTACTAATATCGCTATTGCTATTTAATTGGCTAATTTTAAGAACTTCATTTTCCTTGTCGTAGCCAACAATAATTCCATAAATTGTGGTAGTGCCGTGTTGAATTTTAACAGAAATCTTATCAGCATTTTCCGTATTAGTCAGAAGGTTGACTATAGTAGAGTTCTCCTCTACTTTTGAAACACTCCCAATCAAGCCACCATTTGCAATAGCTAACATGTTCTCAGAAGCCCCTTTTGATTTACCTACATCTAAGGTCAATTCCTGCTTCCAAGATACCGGAGAACGCATAATAACATCTGCTGCCAAAGTCTTTGTAGCTTGCAACTTGGACTTCATACCAAGCAATTGACGCAATTGTTCATTTTCTGTCTTTAAACTTTCCGCCTCATTTGATTTAACTTCTAATTGGTAAATCTGTTTCTTCAAACTTTCATTTTCATTATATGTTCGTGTCAAATGAGCCAAATCTGATTTGACAGAATCAAACCACCGAAAAGGTTTTTGCACAACTCTATCAACCAATGAGATTCCATCTCCTAATTTTGTCACAATTGTACTTGAATAAGTCGTCGCTAAGAGAGCTGAGACAAGCAGAACAGTGACAAAAACAATAATGACATATTTTGATTTTTTAAAACGGTTCATATCCCTACCTTTATATCAAAAACTGTTACAGTAACTTTTTTATCAATTCCTGAAAGCTACTAAGATTTTAAGAAAAATAAGCAACAACCAAGTATGATAATAACAAGAATGGTCAGCGTATCCTTTCGAGTCCATTTCAGTTGTCTGTATTGACTTCTGCCTTTCCCTCCCTGATAACCGCGCGCTTCCATAGCAATAGCCAAGGAATCCGCACGTTTTAAACTTGTCGCAAAAAGAGGAATCAAAATGGGAATCATAGCCTTCACCTTTTGAACAATGCTTCCTTCACCAAAATCCACTCCACGCGCTTTCTGTGCGTTCATAATCCGCGTTGTATCATCCATTAAGGTCGGAACAAAACGCAAACTCATAGATAGCATCAATCCAATTTCATGAACTGGAACTTTCACACGCTTTAAAGGTGCTAATAAAGCCTCGACAGCTGATGCCAAACTTAAGGGCATGGTAGTTAAGGTTAACAAAGTTGAAAAGAAAATAATCAATACGAAGCGACAAAAAATAATCCCAGCTTGTTGCAAAGCATAATCCGTGATTCTCACAAACGAAAACTCAAATAAAACATTCCCATTAGAAATGAAAAATAGTTGAAAAATAGTTGTAAAGGCAATCAAGAAAAACATAGACTTCAAGCCCTGAATAAAAAATGAAAGAGATACTCCTGACAAGGCAATAAATATCCCTGTCGCTATAAAAAGAATTAGATTCGTCAAGGGATTATTAGCCCAAAAAACGATTAAAATCAGTAACATCATAGCAAGCAATTTGCTACGTGGATCCAATCGGTGAACAATCGAATCCCCTGGGATATAACGCCCCAAAATCATACTATCCATTTAGCGACTCCTTGAACTCCTCTATCTTAATCGGTAATCGTTTAAATGACACGCCTCTATCAGCCAATCGTTTACAAAAGGCTGTAATTTTAGGTACTCCCAACTGCACTTCTTCCATAAAGACAACATCTTGAAAGACATCACTTGGTTTACCACCCTTAACTAAACGTCCCTTTTCCATCACATAGACTTGATTTGCATATTCAGCAACATCATCCATCAAATGCGTTACCAAGACAATGGTCATCCCTGACTGGTGGAGTTTTTTGAACAAATTCATCAGCTCTTTTCTTCCCAGGGGATCTAGGCCTGCTGTGGGTTCATCTAAGACTAATATGGCTGGTTCCATGGCAAGTATGCCTGCAATGGCGACACGTCTCATTTGTCCACCTGACAACTCAAACGGACTACGATTAAAAAGTGATTCATCAATTCCAACCAAAGCCAGTTTCTCACGCGCAATCTGCTCCGCATCTTCTTCAGAAACTCCAAAATTTTGCGGTCCAAAAGCAACATCTTTCAAAATCGTTTCTTCAAAAATCTGATTTTCAGCAAACTGAAATACCAAACCAACCTGTTTTCTAATTTGACGAATGTCTTTATTTTTAGAAGTCGAGGTGATTAAGGTATCAAAGACCCGCACACTCCCTTGACTTGGCACCAATAAACCATTTAAGAGTTGCAAAATAGTTGATTTACCGCTACCTGTATGCCCAATTAAAGCCGTATAAGAACCATCTTCAATCGTCAAAGAAACATCCGACAAAGCTGTTGAAGCTAAGGGAGTACCTTCTTGATATGTAAAACTCACATTTTCTAGAGCAATTCCCATAGCTTATCCTCTAGCTCACTTTCTGTCAAATAATTTTCAGGCAAATCATAGCCATTCTGGCTCAAAGAATGTTTTAATTGATTGGCAAAAGGATTGTCTAATCCAATTTGATCTAAATCATTTCGAGAGAAAAGATCTCTTGGACTACTAGTTGATTCAATTGACCCTTTTTTCATGACCAATACACGATCACTCATGGCAACTTCTTCCAAATCATGTGTAATGGAAATGACCGTCATATCATAGTCTTTCCGAATTCCTTTTACTGTCTCAATCAGTTCTCTACGACCCTCAGGATCCAACATACTAGTTGCTTCATCTAGAATTAAAATAGCTGGTCTTAGGGCTACAACACCTGCAATAGCTACACGTTGCTTTTGGCCACCCGATAGACGCGCTGGTTCTCTCTTTTTAAAGTCCAACATGCCAACTAAAGCCAGAGCTTCCTCCACTCTCTTTTTCATTTCTTGACGAGAAAGGCCCTGATTTTCCAAACCAAAGGCAACATCATCCTCAACAGTCGCTCCAACAAATTGATTGTCTGGATTTTGAAAAACCATACCGATTTGACGACGTATATTCCAAACATTTTCCTCAGTCAAACGTTGGCCATCAATTACAATCTCTCCAGATTCTGCTTCCAATAAGCCATCAATTAATCGAACCGTCGTTGATTTACCACTACCATTATGCCCTACAATCGAAAGCCATTCCCCACGTTTCACGTGAAACGTAATATCCTTCACATCATAGTATTCTTGACTTTCCTTATAACGAAAAGAAAGATTTTTTACATCAATTATTGATTTCATTTCGAACCAAATGTCCCTTTAAATACATAGGCACTACCCTTGAAATAGTCATAGCCAGAGTAGATAGTGAAAAACAAGGCCACATAAAGTAGAACTTGGCCAATCAAAGTCCAATGTAATAGCAAGAAAATAATTGCAAACATCTGACTGAAAGTTTTAATTTTTCCAGGCATAGCTGCTGCTAAAACTGTTCCACCAGTTTCAACCAGTAACAGCCTTAAACCTGTAACAGCCAACTCACGACAGATAATCACTGCAACAATCCAAGCCGGAGCCATACCTAACTCAATCAACATAATAAAAGCCGACATAACTAGTAACTTATCCGCCATAGGATCTGCAAATTTCCCAAAATTACTGACCACATTCCATTTACGAGCTAAATATCCATCTAAATAGTCTGTAATACTGGCAATAGCAAAGATAATAGCTGCCACTATATGACTCTCTATCGAATTTCCTATCGTTAAAATAAAGATAAAGATGGGAATAAAGAAAATTCGACCTATTGTTAAGAGATTTGGAATTTGTTCTTTTTTCATTTGTTTTTCCTTAATTCTTAGTAAAGGTTATCGTAATTGTCCCAGTATAAGCTGTTAATTTCGATAAATCAACAGTCTGATTATCTACTGTCAAAGCAACACCTTTTACAACACCTAAAGTAATGGTTACAGAATTTTTAGTTGAAACGGTTGTTTCCACACTTTTATTATCCGATGATAAGGTCACTCCACCCTCAAGTTCACTTTCGGAAATACTGACCCAACTTCTAGTATCTGAAACCGATAATTGCAATTTTGCAGTTTCCTTACTTGTTTTATAAGCTATTTCTACATGATTTCCTTCACCTGATACACTTATAGCTGATTCTACACTAGAAGAACTGCTAGATGAACTACTACTTGAGGATTGGGGAACAGAGCTAGTTGAACTTATTGAACTTGTTGATTGAACCACACTGTAATTAGAAAGAGCAGGCCCCTCTGGTTGAGTTTGAATATAGTTCCAAACATAATAGGTCACAAAAATTAAAATCGATAAAGCAAAAAGGATAAAATAAAATAAAGGTAAAAAGGATGTTTTTTTCTTCTTTTTCTTACTTGAACGTCTACGACCTGTCAACTCATCTTCATCAACATCTACTTCCTCATAAGTAATCATACTCCCAGAATCATAAGCATCCAAAACAATTTGATCATCTAACTCAACAGCCCATGCATATTTTTTCAAGAAAGAACGCGTGTAAAAAGGACTTGGAAGTTGATCGAAATCGTCTGCTTCCATTGCTTCCAACATATCTAACTGGATTTCTGTCTTTTTCTGCAATTCATCTAAACTCAATCCCTGATTGATTCTAGCTAATCGTAAAACCTCACCAATTGTTTTTTTCCTCATACTTGTCATCCCTTCTTTCTAGTGTCTATTATGATAGGTTACTACGATGGGAATATTGTAAAATCAACTATATTCCCTTCATCTATTAAGTGATGTCCAGCATCAAGGACATCCTCTAAAGTAATTTCCTGTAAAATTTTCGGCAAATCAAAAATTGTCTCACCATGTTCAAAAGCATCATATTGCGTTGCAATAAATTCAAGAGAGTTCATGCTACTGAAAAATTCTCCAAACATCTCTCTTTTTATAATATCTAAATGATCCTCTGTAATATCTAAATCCTTTGTAAAATTACGAATGGCCTTCCTAAATTGATGAGATAAAGCAACTGGCTCCTTCGTATCCATTGTCAACATAACAAAATGAAAACGACTTGTTACTTCAATTTCAAGAGATAAGGAAGCATCTATTTTACCTGATTCATATAACTTTTGAAAACGATCCGAAGTCCAACCAAACATCATTGCAAACAATAATTTTAATAAAACATGATGTCGATAGCAATCCGCCTCAGCAATTTCTCGATTACCTCTAATCCCAATCGCTAGTTTAGGAGAAGATACTTCCATTCTCATACTGTCTGCTTGCTTTACAGCCTGTAAAACAAACTTTTCTCTTGCTAAATCCTGAACATCTAAATCTTTCAGTTCTTTTCTTTCAAAATAGTCCTGTACTCGCTCCACATCAAAATTACCAACTAAAAACAGAGACATGTTTACAGGTTTGTAAAATCTTGTAAAATTTTCTTGCAAATTAGTTAGATTGATTTGGGAAATGGACTCCTCACTTCCAACTATATCAGTTGCTAAAGGTGTGCCAGGATACAAATTCGCTAAAGTTGAAAAGAATAAACACGAATCTGGGTCATCTTGATACATTTCTCGTTCTTGCTGAATAATATCCTGCTCTCTTAAAATGGAATCTTCAGTAAAATGTGCTGATGTTACCAATTCATCAAGTAAGTCTAAATTTTCTAAAAAATGATCCGTTGCTGAAAAAAGATAGCTTGTTTTTGTAAAGCTTGTAAAGGCATTACTATCTGCACCTAGACTAGTAAAAGCTGACATCAAATCGCTAGCATCTTCTCTCTCAAACAATTTATGTTCAAGAAAATGAGCAATTCCTCCAGGATATTCTTTTACATCTCCGTCAACTTCTGTGACAAGCGTATCTACCGAACCAAACTGTACAGTTACACTCCCGTAAACCTCTTTAAATTCCTTTTTAGGCAAAAGAGCAATTGTCAACCCATTTGACAACCTTGTCCGATAAACCTTTTCTTTTACAGCTGGATAGTACCTTTCTTCAAAAACAACCTTTGTCATTCTATTCCTTCCATAAAGTAAATTGCTTGTAGTTTCACATTATTAGCTGCTCTACAAATAGCATCTTTGTCAACTTGCTCGAGTTTTGCAATCCAACCTTTAAAGTCTGCTGAAGATTTTCCAAGTAATGCATTTTGATAAGCACGTTCAATCAATGAACTTTGATTATCTTGAGAAAGTAACAAAGACCGACGAATCATTTCCTTGGTCTGCTCTAACTCAAGCTCTGTAAAATATCCTTTTTTTAAATCAAGCAGTTGATTATTCATCATTTTACGAGCCTGGTTTCGATTTTCTCGATCGATACCAGCATACATCCTCAAGAATCCACAAAACAAATCAAGCTGACTTGAAATAGTATAAGCTAATCCAGCATTTTCACGGACATTTGTAAATAGCTTAGAATGAGCAAATCCGCCCAGTAAACCATTCATTACAATCATGGGTAAATGTTGCTCATCACCATATTCACCAGAGCAATGATAGCCTAACTCTAAAATAGACTGTCCCACATTTTTCCGAACCATACCTTCCTGAAGGATATTGGAATAAGGTTGACAATACTGAACCTTCACATCTCCTTTTCGACCTTTAAAGACAAATGATTCTAATACATTTTGAATTTCGATCTCATTAAAATCACCTAGGAAAAAGAAATCTATTCGATCATTGGCCAAAAATTCTTGGAAACAAGAATAAGAACTTTGTGGAGTTTCAGCTAAAATACGATTTCGTAAATCACTATATTCCAATTGGAGACATTCATCATGAAAAAATAATTTATCCAATTCTTTATGTGCGAAATAAAAAGAATCATCCATATCAGCTGCTAAACTTGCTAGCAATTGTTTTTTCTCAATTTCAAATAAGGCCGAATCAAACCCATTATCAAATACTACGGGTGAAAAAAGAGTTTCTTTTACAAGTTCCAAAACCTGAGAAGTTAGCACATTTTTCCTACTTAAAAACTCATCACGAACATAGGTAAATGTCAATTCTACAATGTGACTTTGCCCTCTTCTGAAACAATTGGTTGATATATCTGTACCGTATAGACTGGCCAAATGTCTTCTCAAATCTTGAGAAGTGGGGTACATCTGATTAGCAGTCTCTAGCATACTCGCAGTCAACATGCGACCTACAATCGTATCGAGGGATAATGGAGCGGTAAAACGCACGGCGATTTTGTTCGTTTTAAACTTTTTTGATTGGATAAAATGTGTTGAAATTCCATGCACTAACTCCATGATTTACCTCCTTATATACAGACTTCTATTATATCACGAAAACCTGAAATTTTCTTGTTCTCTGTAACACTTTTGAAATAAAAATCGCTTACATTACTCCTTGTTTCTCTCACTATTTTTAGGAAAATATGGTATAATACCAAAGATTGAGGTGAATTATGGAATACAAATTATTTGAAGAATTTATTACCCTCCAAGCACTACTCAAAGAACTTGGAATTACACATAGCGGAGGAGCTATCAAATCATTTCTCTCTGAACATTCTGTTTACTTTAATGGGGAATTAGAAAATCGTCGTGGTAAAAAACTTCGTATTGGTGATAAAGTTGACATCCCTGACATGAATATTGACATCTTGTTGACACAACCTACTTCTGAAGAACAGGATGAATACCAAGATGATAAAGTTGAAAAAGAACGAATCGCTAAACTTGTCAAGGAGATGAATAAGGGAGTAAAAAAAGACAACTCTAAACCTACTTCATCACCAAAAAGTAAACAAGCTCCACGATTTCCTGGTAGATAATCATGTGGCTACAACACCTATCTCTCAAAACTTTTCGTAACTACAAAGAGACGAAAATAGACTTTAATCCTAAATTAAATGTCTTTTTAGGACACAATGCACAAGGAAAAACAAACATGTTAGAGGCTATCTATTTTTTAGCCTTAACTCGTAGTCATCGAACTCGAACAGATAAAAATCTCATTCATTTTGATGGGGAACAACTTCATCTTTCAGGTCTCGTTCAGAAAAAAACTGGATCTATTCCCCTCGAAATAGAACTAACACAAAAAGGCCGTGTGACAAAAGTTAATCATTTAAAACAGGCACGCCTTTCAGATTATGTAGGACACATGAATGTTGTCTTATTTGCTCCTGAAGATTTACAACTAATTAAAGGAGCACCTTCGGTTCGACGAAAATTCATTGATATGGAGCTTGGGCAAATTAAGCCAATCTATTTAGCAGATTTAACCAATTATAACCACATCCTAAAACAAAGGAACACTTATCTAAAATCAGCTCAAAAAATAGATGAAACATTCCTTTCTGTGTTGGATGATCAACTAGTTGATTATGGATGTCGTGTAATGAATCACCGCTTAGATTTCATAAAAAAACTAGAATCATTTGGTCGTAAGAAACATTTTGAACTTTCTAATCAGATTGAAGAGTTGTCAATATCCTATCAATCTTCTGTCAATATAACTGACAAAGAAGACTTATCCGAATCTTTCAAAATTGCTTTAGAAAAAAGTAGGTCCAGAGATTTATTTAAAAAGAACACTGGTGTTGGTCCTCATCGGGATGACATTTCTTTTTATATAAATAGAATGGATGCTAGTTTCGGAAGTCAAGGCCAACATCGTAGTCTCGTCCTCTCGATAAAATTAGCAGAAATCGAGTTAATGGAAAGCATTACTACAGAATCTCCAATATTACTGCTTGACGATGTTATGAGCGAACTTGACAACACTAGACAACTAAAATTATTAGAAACGATTTCTCATTCAATCCAAACCTTTATCACAACAACAAGCTTAGATCATCTTCAAAATATACCAGAAAATCTAAGTATCTTCACTATTCAGGATGGTAAAGTTACTGTAAATGAAAATTGACATCATTGTAAAAGAACTCCTGTTTTTACTGGAGTTCTTTTCATTGTTTTTTTACATAGAATAATTTGGTGCCTCATTAGTAATTTGTACATCATGAGGATGGCTCTCTTTCAAACCAGCACCAGACATTTCAATAAATTGAGCATTATCGTGTAGTTCTTTAAGGTTAGCTGCACCACAGTAACCCATACCAGAACGAATACCACCAATCATTTGGAAGACAATATCAGCTGCAGCACCTTTATAAGCAACACGACCTTCAATTCCTTCTGGAACGAGTTTGTTTGCTTCATTGACAGAACCTTGGAAGTAACGATCGCTTGAACCTTTCTTCATAGCAGCAATTGATCCCATACCACGGTAAGTCTTAAACTTACGTCCTTGGAAGATTTCAGTTTCGCCTGGAGCTTCATCAGTTCCAGCAAACATTGATCCAAGCATAACTGCATTTCCACCTGCAGCAAGGGCTTTTACAATATCTCCAGAATACTTGATTCCACCGTCAGCAATGATCGTTTTACCATATTCACGCGCAACAGCTGCAGCATCATAGATAGCTGTTACTTGCGGAACACCGACACCAGCAATCACACGAGTTGTACAGATTGAACCTGGCCCAATACCAACCTTGACAACGTCTACACCTGCTTCATAAAGGGCACGTGCACCTTCAGCAGTAGCAATATTTCCAGCAATCAAAGTACGATCTGGGAAATGAGAACGAATCTCAGCAATTTTACGCAAGACACCTGCAGAATGACCATGCGCAGTATCAATAACAATCGCATCCGCTCCTGCCTCAAAAAGAGCTTCTGCACGTTCAAAAGTATCTGAAGTAACACCTACTGCACCTGCAACTAGAAGACGACCAAACTCATCTTTAGCAGCATTTGGGAACTCAATAACTTTTTCAATATCTTTGATAGTAATCAAACCAGAAAGACGGCCTTCTTCATCTACCAACGGAAGTTTTTCAATACGGTGTTCTTGAAGAATACTCTCAGCTGTTGCAAGATCTGTACCCACAGGAGCAGTAACAAGATTTTCACTAGTCATATGGTTTGAGATTGGTTGGTTATAGTCTGAAATAAAACGAAGATCTCGGTTTGTCAAAATACCAACCAATTTACGATTTTCAAGTGTTTCAACAACTGGAACACCACTAATGCGGTAACGACCCATAAGCTCATCTGCTTCAGCAATTGTATGTTCAGGTGTCAAAAAGAACGGATCAATAATAACTCCATTTTCAGAACGTTTTACCTTACGAACCTCGTCTGCTTGTTGAGCAATTGACATGTTTTTATGGATAACTCCGAGACCGCCTGCACGAGCAATAGCAATGGCCATTTGACTCTCTGTAACTGTGTCCATGGCAGCGGTAATAATTGGGATATTTAAAGTCAGATTATCTGCCAATTTAGTTGTTAAATCTGCATCGTTAGGCAACACATGACTTTCAGCTGGAATAAGCAATACATCATCAAAGGTAAAACCTTTTTTCAAAAATTTAGTGTCCCAATTAGACATTCGAAGTTTCCTCTTTTCTTTCTTTTTGAGCTTGACTCTTTTTATATTGTATCTATCATACCATTCTATAAAAATTTGTCAAATGTTACAGGGGTAAATAAAAAACTATCTTTTCTTCGAGATAGAAATGATAGTTTCTTGTAAAATAAACTTAGTTAAAGTAATGAAGTCCCATTGCTCCTTTAACCTCAGATAGGGTTTGACCTGCAACTTCACGCGCTCTTTCACTACCTTTTTGAAGCATATTATAAACTTCTCCCATATCCTTAGCAAATTCAATACGGCGCTCACGAATAGGACCAAGTTCACGTTCTAATATTTCAAGTAGATAACGCTTGGTCTTCACATCACCAAGACCACCTCGTTGATAATGTTCTTTCATGTCTGCAATTTCTTGAGTATCTTCTGGACGACCAAAAACATCTAGATAATGGAAAACCATATTTCCTTCAATTTTACCTGGATCCTCAACGCGGATATGATCTGAATCTGTATACATACTCATCACTTTTTTACGCAAAGTATCCGCATCATCAGCTAAATAAATACCGTTATTGAGTGATTTAGACATTTTAGCATTTCCATCTAAACCAGGTAAACGCCCTGCTCTCTCATTTTCTGGATAAATACCTTCCGGTTCCACCAAGACATCACAATTATATGCATTGTTAAAAGAACGAACAATCTCACGAGTTTGCTCAATCATTGGTTTCTGATCTGTCCCAACAGGAACATAATTGGCCTTGAAAGCTGTGATGTCAGCTGCTTGAGCTATTGGATAGACCAAGAATCCTGTCGGAATGCTTTCTCCAAATCCTTTCTGAGCAATTTCTGTCTTGACAGTTGGATTACGCTCCAAACGTGCTAATGACACCAAATTCATATAATAAATAGACAACTCAGCTAATTCTGGAATTTGGCTTTGAATAAAGATAGTTGACTTACTTGGATCCAATCCAACTGCAAGATAATCCAAAGCCACATTTCCGATAGACTCTACAATGGTTTGAGGATCTTTGGCATGATCTGTCAAGGCTTGTTGGTCAGCCAAGAACACAAACATATCATACTTATCCTCTTCCTGTAATAATACTCGATTTTTGAGACTTCCAACATAATGTCCAATATGCAATTTTCCTGTTGGACGGTCTCCTGTTAAAATAATGGGTTTAGTCATTTTATTCTCCTTCGATATGGTCCCTTCAATTATAGCATTTTTTTAATGAAATAACTGCAATTTATTAAAATAAATCAATCTTGCTATTTACGGATTTGTGTAAAGTATGCTGTAAATGTAATTTACACAAAATTGACAGATAAAAATTTGAATATTTCCGTATTTTCTAGTAGAATAAATATATTACACATATAGGAGAAAAACATTGCTTACAGTATCTGATGTTTCACTACGTTTTAGTGATCGCAAACTTTTTGATGATGTCAATATCAAATTTACAGAAGGAAATACTTACGGATTAATCGGTGCTAATGGTGCCGGAAAATCAACCTTTTTAAAAATTTTAGCCGGAGATATCGAACCTACTACTGGTCACATCTCTCTTGGTCCAGATGAACGTCTCTCCGTTCTTCGTCAAAATCACTTTGACTATGAAGATGAACGTGCCATTGATGTCGTTATCATGGGAAATGAAAAACTTTATCGCATCATGAAAGAGAAAGATGCTATCTACATGAAGGAAGATTTCTCAGATGAGGATGGAGTGCGTGCTGCCGAACTCGAAGGAGAGTTTGCCGAGCTTGGAGGCTGGGAAGCAGAAAGCGAAGCCTCTCAACTACTTCAAAACCTAAACATTCCAGAAGAATTGCACTATCAAAACATGAGCGAATTGGCCAACGGTGAAAAAGTAAAAGTTCTCCTCGCCAAAGCACTTTTTGGTAAACCAGATGTTCTTCTCTTGGACGAGCCTACCAACGGTTTAGACATCCAATCTATTACTTGGTTAGAAGACTTCTTGATTGACTTTGATAACACCGTTATCGTAGTATCCCACGACCGTCACTTCTTAAACAAAGTATGTACTCACATGGCCGACCTTGACTTTGGAAAAATCAAACTCTATGTCGGAAACTACGACTTCTGGAAGGAATCTTCTGAGCTCGCTGCTAAATTGCTAGCAGACCGTAATGCTAAAGCAGAAGAAAAAATTAAGCAATTGCAAGAATTCGTAGCTCGTTTCTCTGCTAATGCTTCTAAATCAAGACAAGCAACATCACGTAAGAAAATGCTTGATAAGATTGAACTTGAAGAAATTGTACCATCTAGTCGTAAATATCCATTTATCAACTTTAAAGCAGAGCGTGAAATCGGTAATGATCTCTTGACAGTAGAAAATCTAACTGTAAAGATTGATGGTGAGACTATTTTAGATAATATCAGCTTTATCTTGCGTCCAGGTGATAAGACAGCGCTTATTGGACAAAATGACATCCAAACGACTGCATTAATTCGTGCAATCATGGGAGACATTGACTATGAAGGAACTGTCAAGTGGGGAGTAACTACTAGCCGTTCTTACTTGCCAAAAGATAACTCGGCAGATTTTGCAGGAGGAGAGTCAATCCTTGACTGGTTGCGTCAATTCGCAAGTAAAGAAGAAGATGACAATACTTTCCTACGCGGTTTCCTTGGCCGTATGCTCTTCTCTGGAGATGAGGTTAACAAACCTGTCAACGTCTTGTCAGGGGGAGAAAAAGTTCGTGTCATGCTTTCAAAACTCATGCTATTAAAATCAAATGTCCTTGTCCTCGATGATCCAACCAATCACTTGGACTTAGAATCTATCTCAAGCTTGAACGATGGATTGAAAAACTTTAAAGAATCAATCATCTTTGCCAGCCATGACCACGAGTTTATTCAAACTCTAGCTAACCATATCATTGTCTTGTCTAAAAATGGCGTCATTGACCGTATTGATGAAACCTATGATGAATTCCTAGAAAATGCAGAAGTACAAGCAAAAGTTAAAGAACTTTGGAAAGACTAAATAAAACTTCAAAACTCAGTTGGGTTAACCAGCTGAGTTTTATAACATTTTATGAGGTAACATGAAATTATTTTTTAAAACATATTGGACCTATTTTGTTTCTTTCATCATTCCCATAATCATTATGATAGGAGTATATCTATCTCAAGGTATCTACTGGAATAGCGACAACTCTCCTCTATTAGGAGATGGCTTTCATCAATACGTTATTTTTGATGTAGCCTTACGAAATATCCTACATGGAAATGGTAGTCTGTTTTACACCTTTACAAGTGGCCTTGGATTAAATTTCTATGCCCTATCTAGTTATTACTTGGGTAGTTTCCTTTCACCACTAGTTTACTTTTTTGATCTAACTAATATGCCAGATGCTGTCTATCTGACAACTCTCTTAAAATTTGGATTGATTGGACTGTCAACTTACTTTAGTTTAAATAAATTATTTCAATCGATTCCTAAGCCTTTAAAACTAGCTTTATCTAGTTCCTATGCTCTGATGAGTTTCACAGTTAGTCAACTAGAGATAAAAACCTGGATAGATGTTTTTATCTTGATTCCTTTAATTATAACTGGTTTACAGCTACTTATCACTGAAAAGAAATTCCTATTGTACTTTACAAGTCTGTCAATTTTGTTTATTCAAAATTATTATTTTGGCTATATGACAGTATTGTTTCTTATTTTCTGGTATCTCTGTCAAATTTCTTGGGACTTTAAAACTCGAAAATCATCTTTTCTTGATTTCATAATCACCTCCGTTTTAGCTGGTATGGCTAGTTTGATTCTGACTCTGCCTACTCTATTTGATTTACAGACACATGGGGAAAAATTAACTGAAATTACAAAGTTTCAAACTGAAAGTAGCTGGTATCTTGATCTCTTTGCTAAACAATTCATTGGTTCCTTTGACACAACAAAGTATGGGGCCATCCCAATGATTTTTGTTGGACTACTTCCCTTTATTTTGACCATTTTATTTTTTACGCTGAAATCTATTAAGTTTCACGTGAAACTTATCTATGCAATCTTCTTTGCATTTCTAATTGCAAGCTTTTATATTGAAGCTCTTGATTTATTTTGGCAAGGCATGCATACTCCAAACATGTTTTTACATCGCTATGCTTGGATTTTCTCTACCTTGTTAATTTACACAGCAGCAGAAGTCTTAAAGCGTCTGAAAGAACTTAAAGTCTGGAATTTTTTAGTTTCGCTTTTTCTTATAGTAACAGGATTTTTAGCTACCATCTATCTAAAATCACATTATTCTTTTTTAACAGATTTGAATATTCTGCTTACTCTTGAATTTTTGGTTGTCTATTCGCTTTTACTCCTTGCAGTTATCAAAAAGTTTATCTCTGTAAATCTATTTGCCATTCTAATTTCTTTATTTATAATGGTTGAAATAAGTTTAAATGCTTCATCTCAAATAGACGGAATTGCTAAAGAATGGGGTTTTGCTTCTCGAAGTTCATATAATCGAGATATCCCAGCTATGGAATCTTTCTCAACATATATTGGAAATCAATTTACTCGTACTGAAAAACTACAAACTCAGACAGGAAATGACAGTATGAAATTCAACTATAATGGAATCTCTCAATTTTCATCTGTTCGAAATCGTTCAGCAAGCTCTACTTTGGATAAACTTGGTTTTAAATCCTCTGGGACTAATCTAAATCTCCGTTATGCCAATAATAGTATTTTAGCTGATAGTTTATTTGGTATCCAGTACAATATCTCAGACAGTCCTATTGATAAATATGGTTTTAAAGATATCTATCAAAAAGATAATCTTACCCTATATGAAAATCAATTCTCTCTCCCGATTGCCTTTGCTAGTCAATCTGTTTACAATGATGTCAAGTTCAATGAACATACCTTGGATAATCAGGCCTCATTTTTAAATCAACTTGCTAACGTCGATTTTGATTATTTTTCTCCAATCCCTTATGACAAAACAGAAAATACTAATGATTTGATTAGTGTCACAGGTTCTTCAAATGAGGATGCAGCAATCCAGTATCAAATTGAAGTGCCAGAAAACAGCCAAGTTTATCTTTCTTTCACAAATCTTCACTTTTCTAATGACAAACAAAAAAAGGTTGACATCCTTGTAAATGGAGAAAAGAAAACTTTTACAACTGATAATGTCTTCTCCTTCTTTAATCTAGGCTATACAAAATATACAAAAACTTTCAATATTCATGTTAGTTTCCCTGAAAATTCACAAGTATCATTTGAATCTCCTACCTTCTACCGTTTAGATACCCAAACTTTAACTGAGGCAATTCAAAAAATTAAAGAACAACCTGTAACAGTATCAACTTCTAAAAACAAGGTTTTTGCTACATATGATGTCCAACAAGATACATCTATTTTCTTCACCATTCCTTATGACAAAGGTTGGTCTGCCTACCAAGATGGTAAGAAAATAGAAATTAAACAAGCTCAAACTGGTTTTATAAAAGTTGACATTCCTAAGGGAAAAGGAACTATTACACTTTCCTTTATTCCCAATGGGTTTGTTGTTGGAGCAATCTGTTCCTTTACTTCTCTTTTACTATTTGGAATCTATAATCACAAACGAAAGTCATCTAAGACATAAAAAAATCGACCAGTTGGTCGATTTTTTTAATCTTCTTCCATTTTCTTAGGTCGATAGGCTAGCATACCTAAACCAGTAAATAGGGCTAATATCACAGCAAGGAAAATGACTTGATGATGAATATTTCCTGTCATAGAAATTGTTTGTCGTAATCCAGAAACCGAATAACTCATTGGTAACCAAGGATTAATAGCTCTAAAGAAATTATTTGTCAAAGCAAGTGGATAGGTACCTGCACTTGATGCTAACTGTAATAAAAGCAAAATAAGAGAAAAGAAAGCTCCTATACGGCTATTCCATGTTGTTAAAGCGGTTACCATGGACATGAATACTAAACTTGTTAGGATAATGAGAATAAATGTTCTCATTTCATGATTAGCAGTTAAACCAATAAGATGAACTCCTCCATATACCAAAATTCCTGCTAAAACAGCTATAATACCATTTATTTCAGCTCGAGATTTCAACCAAGCCCAACGACTCTCTGGATGACGTCCTGAAGGCAACTTCGCAAAGATCATATTCGTTGATATTGCTGCAACAAAGAGAGCAACTGATATCATATAAGGAGCCATTGCGATTCCATTTACAGGAACTTGGTCATTGTCTGTTTTGGAAAGATTGAGTGGATTTGACAAAATCTCTGCATTTTTAGATTCCGTTGATGCTGATTTAAGTTGATCACTAGCATTACTTAGTCCTTGTCCTAAAGAAACAACTCCTGTCTGTAAACCTTCCAATCCAGAAGTTAACTTTGTTCCACCTTCTGCTAGTTTCCCAGCTCCATCTGCCAATTTATTAGCTCCACTTTCTAATTGAGAAGCACCTGAAATTAACTGACTGGATTTGTCAGCTAGTTGGCTAGATCCTGACTGCAATTTATCAACTCCTGCTATCAATTCTTGACTCTTTCGATTCAATTGATTGGAGCCAGTTGATAATTTTTCAATACTAGACACTAATTTTGGAGTTTTTTCAACTAATTGACCAACTCCTGCTGTCAAGTTAGAAGATTTTTGTGTCAAGGTAGTTGATCCTGAAACTAATTGGTTCAAACTACCTGTCAAGGTGGAATTCTTTTCACTTAGTTGACTTGCGCCTTGAGAAACTTTATCAATACCTGCAGTATATGCATTTACACCTGATGCAATTGACTGACTGGCAGGAACTAATTTGCTAGTAACAGCTCCTTGTATCTCTGTTAATCCACTTGACAATCCTGTCAAAGAAGTAGAAGCAAGCGGTAATACTTGATTAGC
Organism: Streptococcus mitis; assembly: GCA_032565555.1. Classification (GTDB taxonomy): domain Bacteria; phylum Bacillota; class Bacilli; order Lactobacillales; family Streptococcaceae; genus Streptococcus; species Streptococcus mitis_DM. Next base: position 19,239 of record JAWHFN010000003.1, read on the forward strand.
TTGATTTTTTAAAATCGAAAGATTAGATGATTGATTTTGTAAGTTTTCTAAACTTCCCTGTAAACCTTTAACTAAAGCTACAATTGACTGAGCCGATTGAATACCATCAGTTGAATTTTGAGATACAGAAGCTCTTATCTCAGCTTGTTGCTCACTTGTCAATGATTGATAAGCTGCTGTCGATTGAATATTGGCTAATGTAGTTGTTTTTTCAGACTGAGCACTTGCTAACATTTGATTAGAAAGAGATGCTATACTTGATAAAACAGAATCTAATTGTTTTGTATCTCCAACATCAATATTTTGAATAGCTTTATTTAACTGATTTAGACCTGAAGATAATTGATTAATTTGATCTTTTTTCCCAGACGAAGCATCTAACTTGCTAGAAAGTTGTTGGATCCCTTCACTTAATTGCTCCACCCTCATTCGAAGTGTAGCTGATTGATTGGATAACTGATTAGCACCTGTTGCAAGATTTCCCACTCCGTTTGTATAAGCACTAACACCAGATGAAAATTGATTAAGACCAGCATTAAGCTGAGAAACACCGCCAGTATAGGATTCTACACCAGTATATAACTGATTGATTCCCTTTACTAATTCAGGACTTTTAGAAGATAATTGACCTAACCCGCTATCTAATTGACTCACTGCACCAGTATATGTAACTAAACCACTATTAAAATTTCCTAAGCCAAGATGAAGTTGTTCGACACCAGAAACATAAGAGGATAATCCTTTAGTAAACTGCTCCGTTCCATTTGAAAATGTTAAACTTGAAGCTGCTAAAGAGTGTAGGTTGGTAGTTAATGTTTGACTTCCTGCCACTAACTGATTCGCTCCATCAGTTAATTTTTTACTACCAGAAGCTGCTTGACTCATACCATCCTTTAAATCGACCATTTTGTTAAATAAAGCTTTAGTATAGGTCTCAGTTACATTGGTAGAAACATTCTGCTTCAATTGTGTCATCGCAGAATCGCTCATCTTGCTGGCAATAAAGCTATGACCACTTGAAGTCTGATAATCGATTTGCATTTGCTCTGGATGATCCGTTAAAATAGAAGATGCTTTTTCAGATAAATCACTTGGTAAAGTTACTACCATATAGTAATCGCCATTTTCTAAACCCTTCTTACCTTCTTCTTCATCTACAAAATGAAAATCCAAGGTTTTATTTTCTTTTAAATTGGACACCATGTCTTTTCCTATAGACATGCTATTACCATTATAGGAAGCCTCTTTATCATTATTGACAACTGCCACAGGTAAGTCAGACAATTGCCCATATGGATCCCACATTGAGGACAAAAATATGATATTGTACAGAGCTGGAATAAGAGAAATCCCTATCATGACAATAATAAAGGTTGGTTTTTTAAAAATTGCTTTCCATTCTTTAAACATAGTTTCTCCTTTCTTAAACATATTGTCTAAAATTTTGATATAATAGATTATACAATAAAAAATCTAAATTACAAGATAAAAAATCCATTTTTAGACATATAGTCTAATTTGTTTACAAGGAGGAAGTATGCAAGAAAGTAACAAACGCTTAAAAACAAAGCGAACTATTGAAAATGCTATGGTACAATTACTGATGGAACAGCCATTTGATCAAATTTCTACTGTCAAGTTAGCAGAAAAAGCCGGAATTAGTCGTTCCAGCTTCTATACTCACTATAAGGATAAGTATGATATGATTGAGCACTATCAAAGCAAGCTATTTCATACATTTGAATATATTTTTCAAAAACATGCTCATCACAAAAAAGATGCTATTTTAGAAGTATTTGAATATCTAGAGTCAGAACCACTTCTGGCTGCTCTGCTTTCTGAAAACGGGACTAAAGAAATCCAAAATTTCTTACGAAATAAACTTCATATCATGCTCAGCACAGATTTACAAAAACGCTTTATGCAACTGAATCTCAATACCACTGAATTAGAATATAGTAGCATCTATCTAACTCATGCACTTTTTGGTGTCTGTCAAACTTGGATTGCACATGGAAAAAAAGAAAGTCCTCAAGAAATAACAGATTTCCTTATGAAGATGCTTGGTGATACAAATTGATACAAAAAGAGGAACACAGTTGTGTTCCCTTTTATCTATACTCCGCCAGTAGGACTCGAACCTACGACATCATGATTAACAGTCATGCGCTACTACCAACTGAGCTATGGCGGATAAAATAGTCCGTACGGGATTCGAACCCGTGTTACCGCCGTGAAAAGGCGGTGTCTTAACCCCTTGACCAACGGACCTTCTATCTGTAGCAGATATAACCATTATATCAATTTCTTACTAATTGTCAATCACTTTTGAGATTTTTTCTCTAAAATATCTTTCAATTTTCTAATTTTTAACCTTGAAATAGGACAGCGATGATCTTCATAGAAAACAACTTCTAGATTCTTTCGGTCAATTTCTCTAATATTGCCTATATTTACCAAAAATGACTTATGAGGAGAATAAAATCGTTGGGTATGTTTGTCCTTTTCCTGAATATCTGTCATTGTTCCATAGAACTCTTTGGCAAAATTCTTACCAATAATACGTAATTTATGAGAGACACCTGTCGTTTCAATATACAAAATATCATGGTAAGGAATTTTTAAATCATTTCCCTTGTAATTGTAATCAAAATAATCTACCACATCTTCATTTTCAAGTAACATACTCTTCGTGTAGAATATATTTTGCTCAATTCTCTTCTTAAACATCTCATCATTGATATCCTTATCAACAAAATCTAGGGCTGATACCTGGTATTTATAGGTTAGAGTCGCAAACTCTGATCGACTGGTGATAAAGACGATAATAGCGTAAGGATTGTAATGACGAATGAGCTGAGCAACCTCAAATCCTTTTTTCTCAATTCCATGAATATCGATATCTAGGAAATAAAGCTGATTTACTTCATCATTTTCAATGTATTCTTCAAATTCACGGACTTTTCCTGTTGTCTTGTATGATATTGGAATATTCGATTCTTTCGAAATTTCATCCAATATTCTCTCTAGTCTCACTTGATGTTCAATAACATCCTCTAAAATTAAAACTTTCATTCAAATTCCCTCTTAAATCTAATAATTTGTCTAAATGTACTGCCTTCCATCTCTGTTTCTAAAATAATGTTGTTGTACTTATCCAGTAGCTCTTTCACATTATTTAATCCAACTCCGCGATTCCTTCCCTTAGTGGAGAATCCTAAAGCAAATAGATCTCCTGAAGGAGTCATCGTCATTTTACATGAATTCTGAATCACAATCACTGTTTCAGTTTCCATCTTAATAACTGCTACTTCCATCTGCTTTTTATAACTATCAGCCGATCCTTCGACAGCATTGTTCAATAAAATGCTCATGATACGCACTAAATCCAATAGTTCGATTGGGAGCTTGGTAATCGTATCTTTTACTTCCAGTGTAAACTCTACACCATTATTTCTAGCATAGATAATTGACTGAGCAACCAAACTTCGTAAAGCTGAATCTTCTATGTTGTTCAAATCAAAGTAAGTGTACTTATCTGAGCGCAGTTTGTGATTGGCTTTAACCAAAACTTCGTTGTAAACTCTGTCAATTTCCTGTAAATCACCACTGTCAATTGCCATCTGCATGCTGACAAGCATCCCAGCATAGTCATGTCGAAAACCACGGATTTCATTATACAGACCGACAATTTCATCTGTGTAGTTTTGTAAATGTTTCTGTTCAAATTTCTTCTGCTTCAAAGCAATCTCTTTCTCTATTTGAACTTTATGCGAATTCATTGCAAAGAAGGTTAAAAGGAGAGAAATAAAGACGATAGATGATAAAATACTTCCAAAACTATTCAAATGTTTAATCGTACTTACCATATTTGAAACGAAAGATACAATATGGAGCAGTAGTAAGGCAAAAAATACTTTTTTCAAGAAAGGATAAAGGTAGTCCTTGTCAAAATAGGCTAGTTCCAAATGGAAATAATGAATGATTTTTAAGATAACAACATAAGTCAACACCGTTACAACGGAAAAGAATAGGTAATAATATTGTAAAACAAAATTGTCTCCTGTTATAGAGGAGAAAGTTACGGACAAAAAGTTATGAGTGCTCTCATATAAAAGAGATAGTAGTAAACTTAGAAATAGTCCTCTATCCCTCTCATACTGTTTCATCCATCGAAAATAGGAATATAAGAATAAAGGAAATAAAAATGTTTCAATCCCTAACCCATCTAAATTTAGAAGATAGAAGGGAAAATCAAATACTATGTCTGTTAGTAATGTATAAGCACCAAAAACGAAGAATTCTTTTCTATTTATTTGACCTTTACAAATTAAACGGTAACTATGACTAATAATTAAAAAATATAATATCAAATCTACTAATAAGAAAAAATCCATTCTGCTACTCCTTTATCTTCTTCTAAAGATATTAAAGAAATTAAAGGACTTTTCATTCATTTTCCTCATCTCCCCACCTTTAATCTTTTGCAAGTCTTTTTCCTTCAAGGCTACAAACTGTTCCAATTTAACTGTGTTTTTCATAATAAAATCTCCTAAAATGTTTTTTCTTGTAAGATAACTTACAAAAACTATTATACAAAATGGAATTTCGTTTTAGATAAAATTCTCTCAACTGTCATTTTTTTCTCCCAAAGTGTACTTTTTTAAGAAAAAAGCCGGGAAAATTCCCAGCTTTGCTACTATATTGATCCCAGCAGGATTCGAACCTGCGACCGTTCGCTTAGAAGGCGAATGCTCTATCCAGCTGAGCTATGAGACCTAACACAATTATTCTACCAAAAATTCAATTAAAAGTCAATTTTCTATTTATGATAGGGGGATCCCTGCTGAATCGTAAAAGAGCGATAGATTTGTTCAACAAGAACTAGTCTCATTAACTGATGGGGCAAGGTTAGACGACCAAAACTGACAGAAAGATTGGCTCTCTTTTTTACATCCTGTGCTAACCCCAGACTCCCTCCAATGATAAAGGTAAGAGTAGAAAATCCTTTTATAGAAGCTTCTTCTAACCGCTTACTAAATTCTTCTGAAGAAAGTGTTTTCCCCTCAATGGCTAACACAATAACAAAATCACGATCACCAACTTTTGATAAAATTCTCTGACCTTCTATTTCTAAAATCTTTTGATTTTCTGACTCACTGGCCCTATCTGGTGTTTTTTCATCTGCTAACTCAATCATTTTAAGCTTAGCAAATCGAGAAATTCGTTTTGAATACTCTGCAATACCATCTTTTAAATACTTTTCTTTCAGTTTCCCAACTGTTACAACTTTAATTTTCATGACTCTATTCTAACATATTCTCTATTTTTTCACACCTTATTCACAAAACAAAAGGTTAAATTTCACCTAGAAAATCACAGATTTTTAAAAGTTATCCACAATCTGTGAAAAACTTTTATGTTTAAGTTATAATTAAGCTAGTCAGTTTATACTTTCAGTAATTCAAAAATATGGAGGCAAATATGAAACATTTAAAAACATTTTACAAAAAAGGGTTTCAATTATTAGTCGTTATCGTCATTAGCTTTTTTAGTGGAGCCTTGGGTAGTTTTTCAATAAACCAACTAACTCAAAAAAGTGGGGTAAGCAACTCCAACAACAATAGCACTATCACACAGACTGCCTATAAGAACGAAAATTCAACAACACAGGCTGTTAACAAAGTAAAAGATGCTGTTGTTTCAGTTATTACTTATTCAGCAAACAGACAAAATAGCGTATTTGGTAATGATGATACTGATACAGATTCTCAACAAATCTCTAGTGAAGGATCTGGGGTTATTTATAAAAAGAATGATAAAGAAGCTTACATCGTAACCAATAATCACGTTATAAATGGCGCCAGCAAAGTAGATATTCGTTTGTCAGATGGAACTAAAGTACCTGGAGAAATTGTCGGAGCTGACACTTTCTCTGATATTGCTGTCGTCAAAATATCTTCAGAAAAAGTGACAACAGTAGCTGAGTTTGGTGATTCTAGCAAGTTAACCGTAGGAGAAACTGCCATTGCCATCGGTAGCCCGTTAGGTTCTGAATATGCTAATACTGTCACTCAGGGTATTGTATCTAGTCTCAATCGAAATGTATCTTTAAAATCTGAAGATGGACAAGCCATTTCTACAAAAGCCATCCAAACTGATACTGCTATTAACCCAGGTAACTCTGGTGGCCCACTAATCAATATTCAAGGACAAGTTATCGGAATTACCTCAAGTAAAATTGCCACAAATGGAGGCACATCTGTAGAAGGACTTGGTTTCGCAATTCCTGCAAATGATGCTATCAATATTATTGAACAGTTAGAAAAGAACGGAAAAGTGACTCGTCCAGCTTTGGGCATCCAAATGGTCAATCTCTCAAATATTAATACAAGTGATATTAGAAGACTGAATATTCCAAGCAATGTAACATCTGGTGTAGTTGTTCGTTCTGTGCAAAGTAATATGCCTGCCAATGGTCACCTTGAAAAATACGATGTTATTACAAAAGTAGATGACAAAGACATTGCTTCATCAACAGACTTACAAAGTGCTCTTTACAATCATTCTATCGGAGACACCATTAAAATAACTTACTATCGTAACGGTAAAGAAGAAACTACATCTATTAAACTTGACAAGAGTTCAGGTGATTTAGAATCTTAATTGACATCTATGTAAAGAAAGCTTTACATAAGAGAAAAGATGTGTTAGTGTAGAATCATGGAAAAATTTGAAATGATTTCTATCACAGATATACAAAAAAATCCCTATCAACCTCGAAAAGAATTTGATGGAGAAAAACTAGATGAACTAGCACAGTCTATCAAAGAAAATGGGGTCATTCAACCGATTATTGTTCGTAAATCTCCTGTTATTGGTTATGAAATCCTTGCAGGAGAGAGACGCTATCGGGCTTCACTTTTAGCTGGTCTAACGTCTATCCCAGCTGTTGTTAAACAGCTTTCAGATCAAGAGATGATGGTCCAGTCCATCATTGAAAATTTGCAAAGAGAAAATTTAAATCCAATAGAAGAAGCACGCGCCTATGAATCTCTTGTAGAGAAAGGATTTACCCATGCTGAAATTGCAGATAAAATGGGCAAGTCTCGTCCATATATCAGCAACTCCATTCGTTTGCTTTCCTTGCCAGATGCTATCCTCTCAGAAGTAGAAAATGGCAAACTATCACAAGCTCATGCGCGTTCTCTAGTTGGGTTGAATAAGGAACAACAAGACTATTTCTTTCAACGAATTATAGAAGAAGACATTTCTGTAAGGAAGTTAGAAGCTCTTCTGACAGAGAAAAAACAAAAGAAACTGCAAAAAAATGATCATTTCATACAAAATGAAGAAGAACAGTTAAAAAAACTACTCGGATTAGATGTAGAGATTAAACTGTCTAAAAAAGATAGTGGAAAAATCATTATTTCTTTTTCAAATCAAGAAGAATACAGTAGAATTATCAACAGCCTGAAATAAGGCTGTTCTTTTATTTTTTTATCTCACAAGGTTATCCACTATTTTTTTCAATAAAAAGCTTAATAAATCAATAGTTTCTGCTTTTATCCCCAACCTGTGGATAAAACTCGGTAACATTGTGGATTATTTTTCACAGCTTGTGGAAAATTCTTGTTCTCTATGGTAAAATAGGTCTAGTATTAAACTTTTAAATAGTAAAGGAGGAGAAAGGATTGAAAGAAAAACAATTTTGGAATCGTATATTAGAATTTGCTCAAGAAAGACTGACTCGATCCATGTATGATTTCTATGCTATTCAAGCTGAACTCATCAAGGTAGAGGACAATGTTGCCACTATATTTTTACCACGATCTGAAATGGAAATGGTCTGGGAAAAACAACTAAAAGATATTATTGTAGTTGCTGGATTTGAAATTTATGATGCTGAAATAACTCCCCACTATATTTTCACTAAACCTCAAGATACGACTATCTCACAAGTTGAAGAAGCTACAAATTCAACTCTTTATGACTATAGTCCAAAGTTAGCATCTATTCCTTATTCGGATACTGGGTTAAAAGAAAAGTATACCTTTGATAATTTTATTCAAGGGGATGGAAATGTTTGGGCAGTATCAGCCGCTTTGGCTGTCTCTGAAGATTTAGCTCTGACCTATAACCCTCTTTTTATCTATGGAGGACCTGGGCTTGGTAAGACTCACCTGTTAAACGCTATTGGAAATGAAATTCTAAAAAATATTCCAAATGCGCGTGTCAAATACATACCTGCTGAAAGCTTTATTAATGACTTTCTTGATCACTTAAGGCTTGGGGAAATGGAAAAATTTAAAAAAACCTATCGTAGTCTTGATCTTTTGTTAATCGATGATATCCAGTCACTCAGCGGAAAAAAAGTCGCAACTCAGGAAGAATTTTTCAATACCTTTAACGCCCTTCATGACAAGCAAAAACAGATTGTCCTAACCAGTGATCGAAGTCCAAAACATCTAGAAGGTCTCGAGGAGAGGCTTGTCACGCGCTTTAGTTGGGGATTGACACAAACTATCACACCCCCTGACTTTGAAACACGTATTGCCATTTTACAAAGTAAAACGGAACATTTAGGCTACAATTTCCAAAGTGATACTCTAGAATACCTAGCTGGGCAATTTGATTCAAATGTTCGAGATCTTGAGGGAGCCATCAACGACATCACTCTAATTGCCCGAGTAAAAAAAATCAAGGATATCACTATTGATATTGCTGCAGAAGCCATTAGAGCTCGCAAACAAGATGTTAGCCAAATGCTCGTCATCCCAATTGACAAAATCCAAAATGAAGTTGGTAACTTTTATGGTGTCAGTGTCAAAGAAATGAAGGGAAGCAGACGCCTTCAAAATATTGTGTTAGCCCGTCAAGTGGCTATGTATTTATCTAGAGAACTAACAGATAATAGTCTTCCAAAAATTGGGAAGGAATTTGGAGGAAAAGATCATACAACAGTCATTCATGCCCATGCAAAAATTAAATCTTTGATTGATGAAGACGATAATTTACGTTTAGAAATTGAATCCATCAAAAAGAAAATTAAATAACTTGTGGATAACTTTTACTTTATTATCTTTTTTATCCACATTTTTTAAACAAGCCAAAAAACTTGATATGACTTGTTTAAAGTCTGTTTTCCACAGATTTCACAGACTCTATTATTACTATTATCCTTCTAATACTAAAAATAAATAAAGGAGAATCCATGATTCATTTTTCAATTAATAAAAATTTATTTCTACAAGCATTGAATACAACTAAGAGAGCTATTAGTTCTAAAAATGCCATTCCTATTTTATCAACTGTCAAAATTGACGTGACCAATGAAGGTGTTACTTTAATTGGTTCAAATGGTCAAATTTCAATTGAAAATTTTATTTCTCAAAAAAATGAAGATGCTGGTCTATTAATTACTTCTTTAGGTTCGATCCTTCTTGAAGCTTCTTTCTTTATCAATGTGGTATCTAGCCTACCTGATGTGACTCTTGATTTTAAAGAAATTGAACAAAATCAAATTGTTTTAACTAGCGGCAAATCAGAAATTACCTTAAAAGGAAAAGATAGCGAACAGTATCCACGAATCCAAGAAATTTCAGCAAGCACTCCTTTAGTTCTTGAAACAAAATTACTCAAGAAAATTATCAATGAAACAGCATTTGCTGCAAGTACACAAGAAAGTCGTCCAATTTTAACAGGTGTTCATTTTGTATTGAGTCAACATAAGGAGCTAAAAACAGTGGCAACAGACTCTCATCGTCTAAGCCAGAAAAAATTGACTCTTGAAAAAAATAGTGATGATTTTGATGTCGTAATTCCTAGCCGTTCTCTACGCGAATTTTCAGCGGTATTTACAGATGATATTGAAACTGTAGAGATTTTCTTTGCCAATAACCAAATCCTCTTTAGAAGCGAAAATATTAGCTTCTATACACGTTTGCTAGAAGGAAACTATCCTGATACAGATCGCTTGATTCCAACAGACTTTAACACTACCATTACTTTTGATGTTATAAACTTACGCCAGTCAATGGAACGTGCTCGTCTTTTATCAAGTGCGACTCAAAATGGTACTGTGAAGCTTGAAATTAAAGATGGGGTTGTTAGAGCTCATGTTCACTCTCCAGAAGTTGGTAAAGTAAACGAAGAAATCGATAATGATCAGGTTACTGGTGAAGATTTGACCATTAGTTTCAACCCAACTTACTTGATTGATTCTCTTAAGGCTTTAAATAGCGAAAAGGTGACCATTAGCTTTATCTCAGCTGTTCGTCCATTTACTCTTGTGCCAGCAGACACTGATGAGGACTTCATGCAGCTCATTACACCAGTTCGTACAAATTAAGTGAAAGAGGTTGAGCTTGGCTCGCCTCTTTTATGATATAATCGAAAAAGAAAAGGAGAGTAGTATGTATCAAGTTGGAAATTTTGTTGAGATGAAAAAACCACATGCTTGTACTATCAAGTCAACTGGTAAAAAAGCAAATCGTTGGGAAATTACACGTGTAGGGGCAGATATCAAAATCAAATGCAGTAATTGTGACCATGTTGTCATGATGGGACGCTATGATTTTGATCGAAAAATGAATAAAATTATTGACTGAAAACCCTTAGTTAGAGGGTTAGCAAGTTTTCCCTTTTTGTGTTATAATATTAGGGATTGAAATGAAAACGGAGAATGAGAAAATATGGCTTTAACAGCAGGTATCGTTGGTTTGCCAAACGTTGGTAAATCAACACTATTTAATGCAATTACAAAAGCAGGAGCAGAGGCTGCAAACTATCCATTTGCGACGATTGATCCAAATGTTGGAATGGTTGAGGTTCCAGATGAACGCCTACAAAAATTGACTGAAATGATCACTCCTAAAAAGACAGTTCCAACAACATTTGAATTTACAGATATCGCAGGAATTGTAAAAGGAGCTTCAAAAGGAGAAGGGCTAGGGAATAAATTCTTGGCTAATATCCGTGAAGTAGACGCGATTGTTCACGTAGTTCGTGCTTTTGATGATGAAAATGTGATGCGCGAGCAAGGACGTGAAGATGCCTTTGTGGATCCACTTGCAGATATTGATACAATTAATCTGGAATTGATTCTTGCTGACTTAGAATCAGTTAATAAGCGCTATGCGCGTGTAGAAAAGATGGCACGTACGCAAAAAGATAAAGAATCAGTAGCAGAATTTAATGTTCTTCAAAAGATTAAACCAGTCCTTGAAGATGGGAAATCAGCTCGTACAATCGAATTTACAGATGAAGAACAAAAGGTTGTCAAAGGACTATTCCTTTTGACAACAAAACCAGTTCTTTATGTAGCGAATGTGGATGAGGATGTGGTTTCAGAACCTGACTCTATCGACTATGTTAAACAAATTCGTGAATTTGCAGCGACAGAAAATGCTGAAGTAGTCGTTATTTCTGCGCGTGCTGAGGAAGAAATTTCTGAGTTAGACGAAGAAGACAAGCAAGAGTTTCTTGAAGCTCTTGGGTTGACAGAATCAGGTGTAGATAAGTTGACGCGTGCAGCTTACCACTTGCTTGGACTGGGAACTTACTTCACAGCTGGTGAAAAAGAAGTTCGAGCTTGGACCTTCAAACGTGGTATGAAGGCTCCTCAAGCAGCTGGTATTATCCACTCAGACTTTGAAAAAGGCTTTATCCGTGCAGTAACCATGTCATATGAGGATCTAGTGAAATACGGATCTGAAAAGGCTGTAAAAGAAGCTGGACGCTTGCGTGAAGAAGGAAAAGAATATATCGTTCAAGATGGCGATATTATGGAATTCCGCTTTAATGTCTAAAAAATTTAATGAATAGTATCAATTAGGTTGGAAAAAAATTCCAACCCTTTTGGCTTTTGAAAGGAGAAATAAATGACCAAATTACTTGTAGGCTTGGGAAATCCAGGGGATAAATATTTTGAAACAAAACACAATGTTGGATTTATGTTGATTGACCAACTAGCGAAGAAACAGAATGTCACTTTTACACATGATAAGATATTTCAAGCTGATCTAGCATCATTTTTCCTAAATGGAGAAAAAATTTATCTTGTCAAACCAACGACATTTATGAATGAAAGTGGAAAAGCGGTTCATGCTTTATTGACTTACTATGGTTTGGATATTGAAGATTTACTCATCATTTACGATGATCTTGATATGGAAGTTGGAAAGATTCGTTTAAGAGCAAAAGGCTCAGCAGGTGGTCATAATGGTATCAAGTCTATTATTCAACATATTGGAACCCAAACCTTTAACCGTGTTAAGATTGGAATCGGAAGACCTAAAAATGGTATGTCAGTTGTTCACCATGTTTTGAGTACCTTTGACAAGGATGATTATATTGGTATTTTACAGTCTATTGACAAGGTTGACGATTCTATAAACTACTATTTGCAAGAGAAAAATTTTGAGAAAACAATGCAGAGGTATAACGGATAAATGGCGACCTTATTAGATTTATTCTCAGAAAATGATCAGATCCAAAAATGGCATCAAAATTTAACAGATAAAAAAAGACAATTAATGTTAGGTTTATCAACTTCTACAAAAGCTTTAGCAATTGCTAGTAGTTTGAAGAAAGAAGATAAGATTGTTTTACTGACGTCAACTTATGGAGAAGCAGAAGGACTTGTTAGTGATCTTATCTCTATCTTGGGTGAGGAACTGGTCTATCCATTTTTGGTAGATGACTCCCCTATGGTCGAGTTTTTGATATCTTCACAAGAAAAAATCATTTCACGGGTTGAAGCCTTGCGTTTTTTGACTGATTCATCTAAGAGAGGGATTTTAGTTTGTAATATCGCAGCAAGTCGATTGATTTTACCGTCTCCAAATGTATTCAAAGATAGTATTGTAAAAATCTCAGTTGGTGAAGAATATGACCAACACGCACTTATCCATCAGTTAAAAGAGATAGGCTATCGAAAAGTTACACAAGTACAAACTCAGGGCGAATTTAGTCTGCGAGGAGATATTTTAGATATTTTTGAAATATCCCAGTTAGAACCTTGCCGAATTGAGTTTTTTGGTGATGAAGTCGATGGTATTAGGTTATTTGAAGTCGAAACACAATTATCGAAAGAAAATCAGACAGAACTCACCATATTTCCAGCTAGCGACGTAATTTTGAGAGAAAAGGATTATCAACGAGGTCGGTCAGCTTTAGAAAAACAAGTTTTAAAAACGTTATCACCTATTTTAAAATCATACTTAGAAGAAATTCTTTCAAGTTTTCACCAAAAACAAATTCATTCTGATTCTCGGAAATTTTTATCTTTGTGTTATGACAAGACATGGACTATTTTTGATTATATCGAAAAAGACATACCAATATTCTTTGATGATTATCAGAAATTGATGAATCAGTATGAAGTCTTTGAAAGAGAATTAGCGCAATACTTTACAGAAGAGTTACAGAATAGTAAAGCATTTTCTGAGATGAAGTATTTTGCTGATACAGAGCAAATCTATAAAAAACAGAGTCCGGTTACCTTTTTCTCTAATCTGCAAAAGGGGTTAGGAAATCTCAAGTTTGACCAAATTTATCAATTTAATCAATATCCTATGCAGGAGTTTTTCAATCAATTTTCTTTTTTAAAAGAAGAAATTGAACGATATAAAAAAATGGATTACACCATTATTCTGCAGTCTAGCAATTCAATGGGAAGTAAAACATTGGAGGATGTGTTAGAGGAATATCAGATTAAATTGGATTCTAGAGATAAGTCAAGAATCTGTCAAGAATCTGTAAACTTAATCGAGGGCAATCTCAGACATGGTTTTCATTTTGTAGATGAAAAGGTTTTATTGATAACTGAACATGAGATTTTTCAAAAGAAATTGAAACGTCGTTTTCGAAGACAACATGTTTCAAACGCAGAGAGATTAAAAGATTACAATGAACTTGAAAAAGGAGATTACGTTGTTCACCATATCCATGGAATTGGTCAATATCTAGGGATTGAAACAATTGAAATCAAAGGGATTCACCGCGATTATGTTAGCGTCCAATACCAAAATGGTGATCAAATTTCTATCCCAGTAGAACAGATTCATCTACTGTCTAAATATGTTTCAAGTGATGGGAAAGCTCCAAAACTCAATAAATTAAATGACGGTCATTTTAAAAAAGCCAAGCAAAAAGTTAAGAACCAGGTAGAGGATATAGCTGACGATTTAATTAAACTCTACTCTGAACGTAGCCAGTTGAAGGGTTTTGCTTTTTCAGCTGATGATGAAGATCAAGATGCCTTTGATGATGCTTTCCCTTATGTTGAAACGGATGATCAACTTCGTAGTATTGAGGAAATCAAGAGAGATATGCAGGCTTCTCAGCCAATGGATCGACTTTTAGTTGGGGATGTTGGTTTTGGAAAGACTGAAGTTGCTATGCGTGCAGCCTTTAAGGCAGTCAATGATCACAAACAGGTTGTCGTTCTAGTTCCGACGACGGTTTTAGCGCAACAGCACTATACTAATTTTAAGGAACGATTCCAAAATTTTGCAGTTAATATTGATGTGTTGAGTCGCTTTAGAAGTAAAAAAGAGCAGACCGAAACACTTGAAAAATTGAAAAACGGTCAAGTTGATATTTTGATTGGAACACATCGTGTTTTGTCAAAAGATGTTGTGTTTGCTGATTTAGGATTGATGATTATTGATGAGGAACAGCGATTTGGTGTCAAGCATAAGGAAACCTTGAAAGAATTGAAGAAACAAGTGGATGTCCTAACCTTGACCGCTACTCCAATCCCTCGTACCCTCCATATGTCTATGTTGGGAATCAGGGATTTGTCTGTTATTGAAACTCCGCCGACTAATCGTTATCCAGTGCAAACCTATGTCTTAGAAAAGAATGATAGTGTCATTCGTGATGCTGTCTTGCGTGAAATGGAGCGTGGAGGTCAAGTTTACTACCTTTACAACAAAGTTGACACGATTGACCAGAAGGTTTCAGAATTACAGGAGTTAATTCCAGAGGCTTCGATTGGTTATGTTCATGGTCGAATGAGTGAAATCCAGTTGGAAAATACTCTACTAGACTTTATTGAGGGACAATACGATATCTTGGTGACGACTACTATTATTGAGACAGGGGTGGACATTCCAAATGCTAATACTTTATTTATTGAAAATGCGGACCATATGGGCTTGTCAACCTTGTATCAGTTAAGAGGAAGAGTCGGTCGTAGTAATCGTATTGCTTATGCCTATCTCATGTATCGTCCAGAAAAATCAATCAGTGAAGTATCTGAGAAGAGATTAGAAGCGATTAAAGGATTTACAGAATTGGGATCCGGATTTAAGATTGCTATGCGAGATCTTTCGATTCGTGGAGCAGGAAATCTCCTAGGAAAATCCCAGTCTGGTTTCATTGATTCTGTTGGTTTTGAATTGTATTCGCAGTTATTAGAGGAAGCTATTGCTAAACGAAACGGTAATGCTAACGCTAACACAAGAACCAAAGGGAATGCTGAGTTGATTTTGCAAATTGATGCCTATCTTCCTGATACTTATATTTCTGATCAACGACATAAGATTGAAATTTACAAGAAAATTCGTCAAATTGACAACCGTGTTAACTATGAAGAGTTACAAGAAGAGTTGATGGACCGATTTGGAGAGTACCCAGATGTAGTAGTCTATCTTTTAGAGATTGGTTTAGTCAAGTCATATTTGGACAAGGTCTTTGTTCAACGTGTGGAAAGAAAAGATAATAAAATTACAATTCAATTTGAAAAAGTTACTCAACGACTGTTTTTAGCTCAAGATTATTTTAAAGCTTTATCCGCAACGAACTTTAAAGCGGGCATCGCTGAGAATAAGGGATTAATGGAGCTTGTATTTGATGTCCAAAATAAGAAAGATTATGAAATTTTAGAGAGTCTGCTGATTTTTGGAGAAAGTTTATTAGAGATAAAAGAGTCTAAGAAAGAAAATTCCATTTGATATTTTTCTTCTATAAAATAGATAAAAATGATACAATAATAAGTTGAGGTAATAAGGATGAGATTAGACAAATATTTAAAAGTATCGCGAATTATCAAGCGTCGTACAGTCGCAAAAGAAGTAGCAGATAAAGGCAGAATCAAGGTGAATGGAATCTTGGCCAAAAGTTCAACGGATTTGAAAGTTAATGACCAAGTTGAAATTCGTTTTGGAAATAAGTTGCTACTTGTCAAAGTACTAGAGATGAAAGATAGTACAAAAAAAGAAGATGCAGCAGGCATGTATGAAATTATCAGTGAAACACGGGTAGAAGAAAATGTCTAAAAATATTGTACAATTGAATAATTCTTTTATTCAAAATGAATATCAACGTCGTCGCTACCTGATGAAAGAACGACAAAAACGGAATCGTTTTATGGGGTGGGTATTGATTTTGATTATGCTATTATTTATCTTGCCAACTTTTAATTTAGCGCAGAGTTATCAGCAATTACTCCAAAGACGTCAGCAATTAACAGACTTGCAAACTCAGTATCAAACTTTGAGCGATGAAAAGGATAAGGAGACAGCATTTGCTACCAAGTTGAAAGATGAGGATTATGCTGCCAAATATACACGAGCGAAGTACTATTATTCTAAGTCGAGGGAAATAGTTTATACGATTCCTGACTTACTTCAAAGGTGATAAAATGGAAAATTTACTAGACGTAATAGAGCAATTTTTGAGTTTATCAGATGAAAAGCTGGAAGAGTTGGCTGATAAAAATCAATTATTGCGTTTACAAGAAGAAAAGGAAAGGAAGAATGCGTAAATTCTTAATTATTTTGTTGCTACCGAGTTTATTGACCATTTCAAAAGTCGTTAGTACAGAAAAAGAAGTCGTCTATACTTCAAAAGAAATTTATTACCTTTCACAATCTGACTTTGGTATTTATTTTAGAGAAAAGCTAAGTTTTCCCATGGTTTATGGAGAAGTTCCTGTTTATGCGAATGAAGATTTAGTAGTGGAATCTGGAAAATTGACTCCTAAAACAAGTTTTCAAATAACCGAGTGGCGCTTAAATAAACAAGGAATTCCGGTATTTAAGCTATCAAATCATCAATTTATTGCTGCAGACAAACGATTTTTATATGATCAGTCAGAGGTAACTCCAATAATAAAAAAAGTATGGTTAGAATCTGACTTTAAACTGTACAATAGTCCTTATGATTTAAAAGAAGTGAAATCATCCTTATCAGCTTATTCACAAGTATCAATTGATAAGACCATGTTTGTAGAAGGAAGAGAATTTCTACATATTGATCAGGCTGGATGGGTAGCTAAAGAATCAACTTCTGAAGAAGATAATCGGATGAGTAAAGTCCAAGAAATGTTATCGGAAAAATATCAGAAGAATTCATTTTCTATTTATGTTAAGCAACTGACTACTGGAAAAGAAGCTGGTATCAATCAAGATGAAAAGATGTATGCAGCTAGTGTTTTAAAACTCCCTTATCTCTATTATGCGCAAGAAAAAATAAATGAGGGTCTTTATCAGTTAGATACGACTGTAAAATACGTATCTGCAGTCAATGATTTTCCAGGTTCTTATAAACCAGAGGGAAGTGGTAGTCTTCCTAAAAAAGAGGATAATAAAGAGTATTCTCTCAAGGACTTAATCACAAAAGTATCTAAAGAATCTGATAATGTAGCTCATAACATATTGGGATATTACATTTCAAACCAATCTGATGCCACATTCAAATCCAAGATGTCTGCCATTATGGGAGATGATTGGGATCCAAAAGAAAAATTGATTTCTTCCAAGATGGCTGGGAAGGTCATGGAAGCTATTTATAATCAAAATGGATTTGTGCTAGAGTCTTTGACTAAAACAGATTTTGATAATCAGCGAATTGCCAAAGGTGTTTCTGTGAAGGTAGCTCATAAAATTGGGGATGCGGACGAATTTGAGCATGATACGGGTGTTGTCTATGCAGATTCTCCATTTATTCTTTCTATTTTCACTAAGAATTCTGATTATGATACAATTTCTCAGATAGCTAAGGATGTTTATGAGGTTCTAAAATGAGGGAACAAGATTTTTTAAATCATTTTCTCAAGAAGGGATATTTCAAAAAGCATACTAAGGTGGTGCTAGCTCTTTCTGGTGGGTTAGATTCTATGTTTCTATTTAAGGTATTATCTACTTATCAAAAAGCGTTAGAAATTGAACTGATTTTAGCTCATGTGAATCATAAGCAGAGAGTAGAATCAGATTGGGAAGAACAGGAATTAAGGAAGTTGGCTGCTGAAGCAGAGCTTCCTATTTATATCAGCAATTTTTCAGGAGAATTTTCAGAAGAGCGTGCTCGAAATTTTCGTTATGATTTTTTTCAAGAGGTCATGAAAAAGACAGGTGCGACAGCCTTAGTCACTGCTCACCATGCGGATGATCAGGTGGAAACGATTTTAATGCGTTTGATTCGAGGTACTCGTTTGCGCTATCTATCAGGAATTAAGGAGAAGCAAGTAGTCGGAGAGATAGAAATTATTCGGCCCTTCTTGCATTTCCATAAAAAAGACTTTTCACCAATTTTTCACTTTGAAGATACATCAAATCAGGAAAATCATTATTTTCGCAATCGTATTCGAAACTCTTACTTACCAGAATTAGAAAAAGAAAATCCTCGATTTAGGGATGCAATCTTAAGTATCGGTAATGAAATTTTAGATTATGACCTAGCTATAGCTGAATTATCTAATAATATTGATGTAGAAAATTTACAGCAGCTATTGTTTTACTCTGAGTCTACACAAAGAGTTTTACTTCAAACTTATCTGAATCGTTTTCCAGATTTGAATCTTACAAAAGCGCAGTTTGAAGAAGTTCGGCAAATTTTAAAAACTAAAAGCCAGTATCGTCATCCGCTTAAAAATGGCTATGAATTGATAAAAGAGTATCAACAGTTTCAGATTTGTAAAATCAGTCCGCAGGCTGATGAAAAGGAAGATGAATTTGTGTTACACTATCAAAATCAGGTATCTTATCAAGGATACACATTTTCCTTTGGAATTCCTTTAGAAGGTGAATCAATTCAACAAATACCTGTTTCACGCGAAACATCCATACACATTCGTCATCGAAAACCAGGAGATGTTTTGATTCAAAATGGGCATAGAAAAAAACTCAGACGTCTATTTATTGATTTGAAAATCCCTATGGAAAAGCGAAAATCTGCTCTGATTATTGAGCAATTTGGTGAAATTGTCTCAATTTTGGGAATTGCGACCAGTAATTTGAGTAAAAACACGAAAAATGATATAATGAACACTGTACTTTATATAGAAAAAATAGATAGGTAAAAAAATGTTAGAAAACGATATTAAAAAAATCCTCGTTTCACACGATGAAATTACAGAAGCTGCTAAAAAATTAGGTGCTCAATTAACTAAGGACTATGCAGGAAAAAATCCAATTTTAGTTGGGATTTTAAAAGGATCTATTCCTTTTATGGCTGAATTGGTCAAACATATTGATACACATATTGAAATGGACTTCATGATGGTTTCTAGCTACCATGGTGGAACAGCAAGTAGTGGTGTTATCAATATTAAACAAGATGTGACTCAAGATATCAAAGGAAGACATGTTCTATTTGTAGAAGATATCATTGATACAGGTCAAACTTTGAAGAATTTGCGAGATATGTTTATTGAAAGAGATGCAGCTTCTGTTAAGATTGCAACCTTATTGGATAAACCAGAGGGACGTGTTGTAGAAATTGAGGCAGACTATACCTGCTTTACTATCCCAAATGAGTTTGTAGTAGGTTATGGTTTAGACTACAAAGAAAATTATCGTAATCTTCCTTATGTTGGAGTATTGAAAGAAGAAGTGTATTCAAATTAGAAAGAACAATTTTTAATGAAAAAACAAAATAATGGTTTAATTAAAAATCCATTTCTATGGTTATTACTTATTTTTTTCCTAGTTACAGCTTACCAGTATTTTAGTACAGGTAGTGTTGCAGGGAAAAGTGAGCAAATTAATTATACAGAATTGGTAAAAGAAATTACCGATGACAATGTAAAAGAATTAACCTACCAACCAAATGGCAGTGTTATCGAAGTTTCGGGTGTCTATAAAAATCCTAAAACAAGTAAAGAAGAAACAGGTATCCAGTTCTTTTCTCCTTCTGCTACAACAGTAGAGAAATTTTCAAGTATTATTCTTCCTTCAGATACTACAGTATCAGAATTGCAAAAACTTGCTTCTGACCATAAGGCGGAAGTAACTGTTAAGCATGAAAGTTCAAGTGGTATGTGGATCAATATTCTTGTATCCATTGTGCCATTCGGAATTCTTTTCTTCTTCTTATTTTCTATGATGGGAAATATGGGAGGAAATAATAGCCGTAACCCGATGAGTTTTGGACGTAGTAAGGCTAAAGCTGCAAATAAAGAAGATATTAAAGTAAGATTTTCAGATGTTGCTGGAGCTGAGGAAGAAAAACAAGAACTAGTTGAAGTTGTTGAATTCTTAAAAGATCCAAAACGATTTACAAAACTTGGAGCCCGAATTCCAGCAGGTGTCCTTCTGGAGGGACCTCCGGGAACAGGTAAGACTTTGCTTGCTAAAGCAGTTGCCGGAGAAGCGGGTGTTCCATTCTTTAGTATTTCAGGTTCTGACTTCGTAGAAATGTTTGTCGGAGTTGGAGCTAGTCGTGTCCGTTCTCTTTTTGAAGATGCCAAAAAAGCAGCACCAGCTATCATCTTTATCGATGAAATTGATGCTGTTGGACGTCAACGTGGAGTTGGTCTTGGCGGAGGAAATGATGAACGTGAACAAACCTTGAACCAACTCTTGATTGAGATGGATGGTTTTGAGGGAAATGAAGGGATTATCGTCATTGCTGCGACAAACCGTTCAGATGTACTTGACCCTGCCCTTCTGCGTCCAGGACGTTTTGATAGAAAAGTATTGGTTGGCCGTCCTGATGTTAAGGGACGCGAAGCAATCTTGAAAGTTCATGCTAAGAACAAGCCTTTAGCAGAAGATGTAGATTTGAAATTAGTTGCTCAGCAAACTCCAGGTTTTGTTGGTGCTGATTTAGAGAATGTATTGAATGAAGCGGCTTTAGTTGCTGCTCGTCGCAATAAATCGATAATTGATGCTTCAGATATTGATGAAGCAGAAGATAGAGTTATTGCTGGTCCTTCTAAGAAAGATAAGACAGTTTCACAAAAAGAACGTGAATTGGTTGCCTACCATGAGGCAGGACATACTATTGTTGGTCTAGTCTTGTCGAATGCCCGCGTTGTTCATAAAGTGACTATCGTACCACGTGGACGTGCAGGCGGATACATGATTGCACTTCCTAAGGAAGACCAAATGCTTCTATCTAAAGAAGATATGAAAGAGCAATTAGCTGGCTTAATGGGAGGACGTGTAGCTGAAGAAATTATCTTTAATGTTCAAACTACAGGAGCTTCAAACGACTTTGAACAAGCGACGCAAATGGCGCGTGCAATGGTCACTGAATATGGTATGAGTGAAAAACTTGGTCCAGTACAATATGAAGGAAACCATGCTATGTTTGGCGCACAGAGTCCTCAAAAATCAATTTCAGAACAAACAGCTTATGAAATTGATGAAGAAGTTCGTTCATTATTAAATGAGGCACGAAACAAAGCTGCTGAAATTATTCAGTCAAATCGTGAAACTCACAAGTTGATTGCAGAAGCATTATTGAAATACGAAACATTGGATAGTACACAAATTAAATCTCTTTACGAAACAGGAAAGATGCCTGAAACAGTAGAAGAGGAATCACATGCACTATCTTATGATGAAGTAAAATCAAAAATGAATGATGAAAATTAACCCCAAGAGAGGCATGTCCTCTCTTTTTTGTGCAGTTGAGGAGGTGTAGGGGACAGAATGGGAGAAAAGGTCCAAAAGTGTTTCTGTATCTGTTAGACTGTACACAGAAAGGGGAAGATTATGCTTGAAAAAATGTATGAAGAAGTCCAAGGAATTGTATACAAGTGTAGAAATGAATATTACCTTCATTTGTGGGAGCTATCGGATTGGGATCAAGAGGGAATGATCTGTTTAGTAAGCGCGTCATAACAAGGTATCTATCATTCATGGAGCTCCTCCTGTATACTATTAGTAAAGTAAAACTATTGGAGGATATTTTAATGCCACAACCT